>DASUTR010001007.1:0-24022 GCA_036374535.1 Polyangiaceae bacterium | reverse complement strand
CCGGCGCCATCGCCGTCGTAGAAGGTCCCGCGTTTGAGTGGGTGGAGACGCGGTGATAAACTCCAATTCATGGCGCGCGGGGCCGTCCAGCTCCTACGAACCTTCGAGCTCGGCACGGCTGCGATCGTTCTCGGCGCCGTTTTTTCCTCGTGCACCGTGAAAGAGCTTCCGACGCGGGATGCGGGCTCTCACCGCGTGGCCGGCGCTCGCCAGTTCCGTGTCGAGTGCATTCACCTGGACCAGTGCAAGGAGAAGGCACGCGCGGCCTGCGGCTCGCCGTACGAGGTCGTGTCGGAGTGGCACAACACCATTCCCGAAAGCGAGCTGCCCGGTTTGAACGAGGAAACCCGGCCGAAAGACGCTCGCGATTGGAACCACTATCGACTGCCCGACCGGACCGGCATCGAGTCGAGCGAGCCGATGCCGCTCTCGAGCATCGTCGTCGCCTGCGCAAGCTAGCGATTCAGCCGCGAGACCGCGTTCCTCGCTCAACCGACGAGCGAGCGAGGATTCGAGTCTTGCGGGGTCGGCGGCGCGGCGCGCATCCGCTCGAGTAGGTCGGGCAGAACCGTGGCGGCGCCCGTCGCCGCCGCGGACGCGCCGAGCGCGATGAGCCAACCCACGGGCCCGAGCGGGCGGCAGCCGAACGCGTGACTCAAGAACGGCGTCTGCACGATCGCGCCGAGCGCGGCTGCCGAGGCGACACCCGTCACGACGACGGGTTTGCTGAGCTCTCCGGAAATGAGCGTCTGGCCGAGCTGCGTACCGACCAGCGCGACGAGGCCGATCGTATTGGCTCGCGCTCGGGTGCCGGTAAGACGCGCGATGCTCCACGCGAGACTCGCTCCGAGCGCCGTGACGCCGGCTCGCATGGCAATCTGGCGGTTCAAGAGCTGCCCGAGCGACGCCTCGGGTCCCTCGTTCGCGAGCCGCGCCAGAGAAACGCATGCCGGCGGACGCAGCGCGATGGCCATGGCGGGCGCGACGTCGGTGAGCAGATTCACGAGCAGGAGCTGGCGCGCGTTCAGCGGCGGGCGGCCGTCGATGAGACCCGCACCGAGGGTGAAGCCGATTTCTCCGAGGTTGCCGCCCACGAGAATCGAAACCGCGTCACGCACGGCCGCCCACATGGCACGCCCCTCGAGCACGGCGTCGACCAGCGTCTCGAGGCGCGCGTCGGTGAGCAGGATGTCGGCTGCCGCCCGCGCGGCCGTGGTGCTCTGCTCGCCGACCGCGATGCCGACGTTCGCGAGGCGAATCGCGGGCGCGTCGTTCGCCCCGTCACCCACCATGGCGACGACGCGACCCACGCGTTGCAGCGCGCGCACGATGCGCACCTTCTGCGCCGGTGTCACGCGAGCGAACACGCCGATGCGCTGGATCTTCCGATCGAGGGTCGCTTCGTCCATCTCCGAAAGCTGCGCGCCGGTGAGCACGCCGAGGCTGCTCGTGAGCCCGAGGTCACGCGCCACGGCTTCCGCCGTGCCCGGATGATCGCCGGTGATCATCAGCGTGCGCACGCCGGCTTGGGCGAGCTCGCGGACGGCCTGCGCGGCGCTCGCGCGTACTGGATCGCTGAACGCGAGCAGCCCGAGGAAGGTGAGCCCGACGAGCCGCCGCGGGTCGAGGCTGTCGCCCTCGGGAGCGATGCGCTCGGCGACGGCCAGCACGCGCAGACCGCGCGCAGCGAGCGAACCCGCGTGACGTGCGAGCTCGTCGGCGGCCGCCTGATCGAGCGCGACGCGCTGGCCACCGCGGCGCATGCCGGTGCAACGGGGCAAGATGACTTCCGGCGCGCCCTTCACGTCGAGCACGAGGCCCGACTCGCACTGACCGACGGTCGCGTGATAGCCACGCCCGGCCTCGAACGATACTTCGAATGCGCGGTGGAAGCCGACGCACGCGTAGTCGGGGTGCACCTCGAGCCGATCGGCGGCGCGGTAGAGCGCCTGTTCCGTCGGATCGAAGCTCCGCCCGCCGCGCTCGGCGGAAGCGCGCAGGGCGGCCCCGAGCACCGGCAGCGTCACGGCGTCGAGCTCGGGATAGCTCTGCTCGACGGCGCCGTCGCTCGCAGCGACGAGCTCGATGCGCCCCTCGGTGAGCGTGCCCGTCTTGTCGAGGCAGAGCACGTCGACGCGGCCGAGCGCCTCGATGCTGCGCACGTTGCGCACGAGCGCGCCGCGCTTGCCGAGACGCTCGGCGGCGGCGAGCTGCGCCGCCGTCGCGAGCAGGGGAAGCCCCTCGGGCACGGAGGCGACGGCGAGGCTCACGCCGCTGCCGACCAGGTCCTCGAGCTTGCGGCCGCGCACGAGGCCGGCACCGACGAGCCCGATACCGGCGCCGAGCGCGACCGGACCGGTGAGCTCGATGAGCGAGCGCAAGCGACGCTCGACGCCGCCGCGCGCCCCGTCGCGTTTGCTCGCGATGGCGCCGCGGCGCGATTCGGTCTCGTCGCCCACGGCCACGGCGACGGCGGTGACGCGGCCGGCGGCAATCGCCGTGCCCTCGTAGAGCATGGAGCTGCGATCGGGCACGTCCGCTTCGAACGACGGCGCGGCGAACTTCTTCACGGGCATCGACTCGCCCGTCATGCTCGAAGCGTCGACCTCGAGCGAGTCGGCCTCGAGGATCCGAGCGTCGGCGGGTACGACGTCGCCTGCGGCGAGCAGAATGATGTCGCCGTGCACGAGCTCGGTCGTGTCGATCTCGAGCAGCTGGCCGCTGCGACGCACCATGGTGCGTCGCTTGCTCTGCCGCGCGAGCTCCCGAATCGCGCGCTCCGTGCGATGGCGCTGGTAGCCGCCGACCGCCGCGTTCAAAACGACCACGCCCCCGACCATGGCGGCGTCACCGAACGATCCCACGGCTGCCGAGAGCCCGGCGCCGGCCGCGAGCAGCGGCGCGAGCGGGTTGAAGAGCTCGTCGGTGACGGCTTCGCCGAGCTCGACGAGGTTCGAGCGCGGTAGAATGCCGGGCTGGCGGCGTAAGATCGCATCCTTGCGTTCGAGGCCCTGGGCGCTCGTGCCGAGCCGGTTCATCACGGCGCGCACGTCGAGCGCGTGCCACGGCGTGCGGTCGCGCGGCGGCGGCAGAGCACGACGCGTGAGATTGAAGGAGCTCCGCGCGCCGTTCAGCATCGCCAGGAGCGACGCGGCGTTCACGACCGCAATCACGCGGCGCCCCGTGAGCGGCAGCACGCCCCCCGCCGAAACGAGCGCGCCGAGCGTCGCGGCGCCGAGCGCGATGTTGACGCTTTGCTTTCCGACCTGCCGTGCCGCCACCACGGCCTGAATCAAGAAGCGGACCTCGGAAAGATCGTCGGTGCACAGGATGTGCGCGCCGAACGGCGCGGGTTCGCCCTCGCGCTGCATGCCGACGCCGCAATCGGCCGCCTGGAGCGCGCGCGTCGCGTTGCTCGCCGCGACGACACAGACGCCGCGGCCTTCGCGCTGCAAGCGCCGCACGCCGAGCAGCATGCGATCGCCGTCGGGGATGACGTCGTCGGCCGGCAGCCCCTGAAGCACGGCATCGTCGCTCGCCGCGACGACGACGCGCATGCCGGCGTCGTGCGCCGCCGCCACGAGCTCGTCGACGCCCGTCTTCGAGACGATCTCGATCTCGGCGAGCCCGAGGATCTCGCCGTCGCGCCTGAGCGCGAGCAAGAGCCCGCCCTCGGTACCGAGCGCACCGGCAGCCGCGGCGAGCTCGGGGTTCGGTTCGAGCTTGCTCGAGCCGAAGGGTTCGAGCACGACGCCGTTCGCCTGGCGCGTGGCGATGGGCTGGTCGGGATTGAAGAGCTCGGCGACGAGGCGCCGCGCCTCGGCGTCGTCGAGCGACGGCCCGAGCGCGAGCGCGCGGATCTCCCAGCGGTGGCGCGCCACGAGATCTCCCGCGAGCACGAGACAATCGATGCGATCGAGCCGGCGCAGCACGCTCGAGTCGACGACGAGCACGCCGCGCTGCGCGAGCGTGCGTCCGAGCTCGGAAGCGAACACGTCGCGACCGAGCTCGGCGGGTTTCGGCAGACCGCCGAAGAGCGCCGCGACCGCCCGTTGGACGCTCCGCGTCGCGAGGAAGCTCACGGCGAACCCTCCGAGCGACACCCAGACCGCGCGATCCGCGTACTCTTCGATGGGGCCGCGAGGCAGCGGAACGGGGCGAGGATCGGGCGCGGGCTCGCCCGGGCCGCTCGGCGCGACCACGAAAAGATCGTTCTCGCGCTCTTCGAAGCTTCGTTTGCGCGCCTTTACTTCGGCGAGCACCCCGAGCCGGTGCACCATTTCCGTGAGGGCGCTTCCGGGCCGCTGCGCGAGACCCTGCGCGAACGCGGCGCCCACCGAGAGCGCGAGGTCCGCTCGCAGCGGCCCCAAACGTTCGTCGAGCCCGCGCCGGAGCCGGGGCGACGACTGGACGATCGAGGCCACGGAAGCAAGCGTGCCCGCAATGCGCGAGGCGGGAAGCAGCGAGAACCGGAGCGCGGTGCCCATCACGACACCGACGCCGTCCGCGAAGAGCTCGACACCCAAGCGCTCGGCGGTCTCGGCGTCGGCCGGATGCTCCCACGTCGTGTCCCGAAAACTCGCGCGCGCGACGCCAGCCGCCGCTTCGGCGCGCTCGACCGCGGCCACCACGGCCTCGAGCGAGCCGGCACCGGGCTCGAGCTCGGCGACCACGCGCGCGAGCGGCGCGTAGACGGCCGCCCGCTTCACCCCCGCGGTCGCGCCGAGCTCGCTCTCCACGGCGCGCGCGAACACCGCGAGCTCTTCCCCGCGGAGCTCGCGGATCTCGACGTGGGCGCGGTCCCTTCCGAGCCACGCGCGGCGCGTGCGGGGGCCGAACAACTTGTCGACGGTGCGCACGGCATGACCCAGCCGGCGCAAGAACCCCCGCGGAGCCTCGCCGTTTTCGCTCATCGTTTGCCGCCGAAACGATCCGTCGCGGCCACGAGCTCGTTCACGATACCCGGCTCGAACGCCGAGTGCCCCGCATCTGCGACGATGCGAAGCTCGGCCTGGGGCCATGCTTGGTGGAGCTCCCAAGCGCTCGTCACGGGACAGATCACGTCGTAGCGACCCTGCACGAGGACGGCCGGGACCTGACGGATGCGGGACACGTCGTCGATGAGCTGACTTTCGCGCTCGAGAAAGCCGCCGTTCACGAAGTAGTGGCACTCGATGCGCGCGAAGGCGAGGCTGAACTCGTCGCCGGCACAGCTCGCGATGTAATCCTGATCCTGAATCAGGTGCGCCGTGCTCGCCTCCCACACGCTCCAGGCGCGAGCGGCTTCTTGCCGGACTACGGGATTGTCGCTCGTCAGCCGCCGATGGTACGCGCCGATGAGATCGTCACGCTCCTCGCGCGGGATGGGCGCGAGGTAGCGCTCCCAGGCGTCCGGGAAGAACAGACTCGCGCCGCGCTGGTAGAACCACTCGAGCTCCCAGCGCCGCAGCAGGAAAATGCCGCGCAGCACGAGCTCCGTCACGCGTTCCGGGTGCTTTTGCGCGTAAGCGAGCGCGAGCGTGCTGCCCCACGAACCGCCGAACACGAGCCAGCGCTCGATGCCGAGATGCGCGCGGAGGGCTTCGATGTCCGACACGAGGTGCCAAGTCGTATTGTCGACGAGCGAGGCGTGCGGCTTGCTCTTGCCGCAGCCCCGCTGATCGAAGAGCACGATGCGGTAGCGTTCTGGATCGAAGAAGCGACGCTGTCTCGGGCTCGTGCCTCCACCCGGACCACCGTGCAGGAAGACGGCGGGTTTACCCTGCGGGTTTCCCGATTCCTCGAAGTAAAGGGAGTGCTCCGGCGAAACCTGCAGGAACCCGGTGCGGTACGGGTGAATCTCGGGGTAAAAGCTCCTGCGCACGTTCACGGGAGCGTGCCAGACCGGACGGCGTGCGTCGAGAGCGCGCCCATGTTAAGCCGCCGACGTTACATTTTGAGCGCCGATCGCACCACCAACTTGACGGCTCTCGTCGAAGGCGCAAGGCGCGGGTTTCGGCGAGATGTCGCTCTCCTCGAAGCCGCGCTCGACGGCGGCGATCTCTTCGTTCCGCTCGCGAAGAAGATCGCCGACGTACCGGAAGGCGAGCCCGTCGCGCTCGATCGGGAGCTCGAAATCGTCCCGCATTTCCTGCGTGACGCCGAAGGCGCGCACCATGTGGCGCTTTTCACTACGAGCGAGCTCGTGGCGCTGTCGGCCGAGCGTCTCGGCTGGTCGACGGAGGGCGACGAGCTCGGCGTCTGCGCTCTTCCGGCGCGCATCGCATTTCAGCTCGCGCTCGATCTCGTCGACGAGACGTCGGTCGTCGGGCTCGTCATCGACGCCGGCCATTCGAGCGAGCTCATGCTCCGCCGCTCCGAGCTTGCGAGCATCGTGCGCGGCCAGCCGCTCCCGCTCGTCGGCTACGTCGCCGACATTCCCCCCGAAGACGGCGAGCGCACGCTCGTCGCCGAGCCGAGCGATCCCCCGCCGCGCGAGCTCACCGCCGCGCTCGAGCGCTGCCTCGCCGAGCTGCCGGCCGTGACGAAGCATCGCCTCGTGCGCACGTTCAATCCCGAGCGCGATCTCGAGCCCCACCTCACGCTCGAGCTCGTCGTCGTCGAAGGCGCCGAGCGCCGTTCCATCGCCGAGGGCGTGATGGGAGCAATCGGCGAACACCTTCCGCCGCCCGGCTATCTCGACGTCGTCTTCGCCGATGACTGACGCGGCGGAAGCGCTCGACGAGCTCACGGCCCCGAGCGACGAGCGACCGGATCTCGTCGCTCTCGGAGGCGAGCGTCTTTCGTGGTTCGAGCGCCGGCAGATCGCGTTCGTGCGGCGCACGTTCGAACCGGGCTTCGTCGACCGCGCCATTCGCAAGCTGCAGCGCGTGATCGGTTCCACCTGGATTCACCATTTCACGAAACACTTGCGTTTCGTCTACGGGATGGAGCGCCTGCCTCGCTTCGAGAAGCGGAAGAGCTTCATCCTCGTCTCGAATCACCGGAGCTTCTTCGACCTTTACGTGATCACGGGCCACCTCGTCCGACTCGGCCTCGGACATCGCATCGTGTTTCCGGTGCGCGCGAGGTTCTTCTACACGAGCCCGCTCGGGCTCCTCGTGAACGGCGTCATGAGCTTCTTCGCCATGTACCCGCCGATTTTCCGCGAGCGGAAGCAGCTCTTCTTGAACCCGGCGAGCCTCGACGAGCTCGGCTGGCTGCTCGCCCGGGGCGGCATGCTCGCGGGCCTTCATCCCGAAGGAACGCGAAATCTCGGCGACGATCCGTACTCGTTCCTGCCGGCGCAACGCGGCGTGGGTAGGGTGATCCACGCCGCCAAGGTCCCCGTGATTCCCGTCTTCATCAACGGGCTCATCAACGACTTGCCGCGACAAGTCGGTTCGAACTTCGACGGTACCGGGCGCCGCATCGTCGTCGTGTTCGGCGCGCCCATCGACTTCGGCGGCCTCATCGCCGCGCCGAGCAGCCCGAAGGTGCACCAAGCCATCGCCGATCGCACGCTCGACGCCATCGCCGAGCTCGGCCGCGAGGAACGCGCCCGTCGCGCGGAGCTCGACGGTACTCACTGAAATGATCCTCGCCTCGCTCGCCGGCCTGCAGCACCTCACGGACGACGCCTGCGAGCGGCTCCGGGCGCGCTTTCGGACCGCGGGCTTCGGAGCGGAGCTCGTCGCCGAGGCCGACGCCTTCATCCCCGGCGCGCTCCGGTCACCCCGCCTGCCGCTCGTCCGCTTTTGGCTCGAACGCCGGCGCGAGCCGGGCGCCGTGCTCGCGCGCCTGTTCGTCTTCGACGCGACGCTCGACGAAACCGAGGCGCGCGACGCGCTGTCACCCGAGCTCTTCGAGGAGCTCGTCCTGGCCGGGGTGCTCGCGCGTGCGCCGAGCGGCGGGGTCGAGTCCCGCTTCCTCGTGAGTCCGACACGCTCGGGCGTCGTCGTGTTCTCCGACCGGCTCGAAACGGGGCGCGACGCCGTGATGGGTCCCGGCGGGGGCACCGAGCACCTCGAACGCCTCGTGCCGAGCGCCTTTACGGGACGAGCGCTCGATCTGGGCTGCGGCGCGGGTACGCTGGCGCTCGCTCTTTCGCGTCGCGGCGCAAAGCGCGCGGTCGGCGTCGATCTCAACCCGCGCGCCGTCGAGCTCGCGCGCTTCAACGCGCGCCTGAATGCTCTCGACGCCGAGTTCGTCGTCGGCGACGGCGTCGAGCCGGTGCGGAACGAAACGTTCGACCTCGTGCTCTCGCAGCCCCCGTTCGTGGGAAGGCCTCCCGAACAAGAAGAACGCACGTTCCTCTTCGGCGGCGCTCGCGGCGACGAGCTCGGGCTCGCGTTCATCGGTGCCGTTCCGAACGTTCTCGCGCCCGGCGGACGCGCCCTCTTCTTGCTCCAGTCGGCGGAGCGCGAGGGCGAGCCGCTCATGACGCGCGTCAAACGCGCGCTCGGCGAGCCGGCGCCGCACCTGCTCGTCCTCGCGGGTCGCGGCCCCACTCCGGCGATGCAAGCGTCCGTGTTCGCGTCGTTCGAGGATCCGACCTTCGGGCAAGCGTACGAAAGCGCCGCGCGCCGCTACCTCGAACATTTCGAGCGTCTCGACGTGCGCGCCTTCGGCGGCGGCCTCGTAGCGCTGACGCGTCCGGCTCCGGCGCTCGGGGAGGGACGCTACGCGCTCGGCCTGACGCTGCGCGGCCCGCACTACGATGCCGAGACCCTCGCGCAGTTCTTGCGGGCGCTCGATCTCATCGAGGCGCCCGACGACGTGCTCGAAGGCGAACGACTGCGCCTCTCGCCGCACGCGCGCTTCGTGCCCGACGTGGCTCCCGATCCCGGCGCTCCGGGGGGCGTTTCGGAGGTCGTGAGCCTCCAGATCGCGGCACCGGGCATCGGCACCGATTGGGCCGTCGCGCCCGCCGAGCTCGAGGTCCTGCGCGCGATCGACGGTTCCGCGACGGTCGGCTCGGCGTTCGAGGCGATCTCTACCGCGGCCCCCGCGCTCGCGTCGCTTCGCAACGAGCTCTTCGGCTTCGTCAGGAACGCTCTCTTGCGCGGCGCCCTCGTGCGCTGAGAGCGCTCGAAGTCGAAGGTCGAAGCTTGATCTAGATCCAGGGATTGACCCCGGGCTCCGCGTCGCGTCCGAGCGTTCCCGCCGCGACCCGTCGCGCAAACGAAGCAGCGAGCACGCAAACGCCGACGAAGCAGCTCACGCCGAGCGCCGTCGTCAGCGAGCCGGCGAGCGGCCGCACGCCCGCACCATGAAGGAAAATCGTCACCGCGGCGGCGCCGGCCGCGATGGGGAGCAGCAGACGAAGCGTCATACCGAGCGTCTCGCGTACGTCCAGACGACCCATCACGGCCCGAGCGCACAACACGAGCACCACCATGGCGAGCGCCTTGAGCGCG
Organism: Polyangiaceae bacterium; assembly: GCA_036374535.1. Taxonomy (GTDB): domain Bacteria; phylum Myxococcota_A; class Polyangia; order Polyangiales; family Polyangiaceae; genus PMG-095. The sequence goes on along the minus strand of DASUTR010001007.1, from coordinate 14,624 downwards.
ACCAATCCGCCCGAAGCGAGCGCCGCGGCGAACGAAGTCGGCACCGCGCCGAGCGTCGAGGCGCGCGCCCCACCGAGAAACGCGAACGTTCCCACACCAGAAGCAAGCACGAGGTGCGCCCAGCCGACCATCTCGTGCCCCGAGCGCGCTCGGGACGACGCGGACGAGCCGTCCGGCGTGCCCCGCATCGGCTCCGGAACGAGAGAAATGAAGTACACGAGTGCCGCGGCGAGCAACGCGGGACCGAGAAACGCGTGCCACTGCCACGGCAGCACGCCCTGGGCGCGAGTGAGCTCGTCCACTCCGAGCCCCCCGGACTCGACGGCCGCGCACGCGAGCGCCACAACGAGCGGGAGCGCCTGACCGAGGATCGAACCCACGCGACGAATGCGGGCGAGCACACCTCGCTCCCCCGGGGCTCCGAACACGAGCGCCGCCACCGCCGTCGCCACGAGCGACGCGAGCACGAGCACGGCGAGATCGACCTCGCGCGCGACGAGCGTCCCGCCGATGCCCAGGAACACGACGAGCCCCGTCGCCGCGGCGATCGCGAAGTACGCGCTCCGGGTGCGGGGCAGCGCTACGTGCAGGAACGACGGCAGCCGGCGACGTGCCCCGCGCTCCAGGGCGCGCGCTTCCCGCCGCTCGCGACGCAGCCGCAAGAGCTCGACCAACCTGAGCTCGACGAAGCTCAGCGCTCCGCCGAGCGGAGAGCGGAGCGACGCGAACAGCGCGAGCGCGGCCGCGAGCACGGCCCCGGCTGCCGCGAGATCGCGCGGCGTCATGGCCGTGAATCCGTCGGTCTCGAGCACGAGGTGCACCGGGTCGGCGACGCCGTTGCGGTGCACCACGAGCTCGATCTGGCGCACGCGCGGCGGTGGCACGAGATCGCTCTGCTCGAGCACCCGCACGCCCGCGAGCTCCGACACCTTGTCGCCGCGAGCGACGCCCGCGCGTTCGGCGCGGCCCTTGGGCATCACGCCGTCGACGACGAGCGAGGTATCGGTGAGAAGCACGCCGGCGAACTCGGCGAAGCGGCGCGCCTCGGCGACCCGCGCCTCCGTGCGCGCCCCGCCGATCGGAACCACGTCGATGACGGCGGCCGAAAGCCCGCCGGTAACGGGCGGCATTCCGGGCGATGACGGAAAGAACGCCGCCTCGACGGTTCCGCGAAACGTGGTGTGCTCGGCGTCCGCTCCGGACAGTGCCCGTTCGACGTCGCGCGTAACCTCGGCGGCGACCGTGTGCGGCGAGGAGCTTCGTGCCGGCAGCACGAGCTCGAACCCGCGTTCGGGCGCCTTGCCGGGTCGGTACAGGTCACCGCGCAGCGTGACCCGAGCCGGCCGGCCTTCCGGAAAGCCGCTTCCGCGAAGCTCCAGTAGATCCCCCTCCGCGATGCGATCGCTCGAAATTCCCGTCACCTGCACGAGATGCGGCGATGAAGCGCCCTGGCAGCCGAAAAGGCCTAGGGCCAAAAAAAACGCGCGGAGCCTCACGCAACGAAGGGTACAACTCCCCGCAATTCCGGGAAAATTCCGGGAAACTGCGGCGGCTTGCTCCGTTGACGCTTTGCGGCATGCTTCCATTGTCGACGTTCGATTTCACCGATGTCCCAAGACGAAAATCCAGAAGGCGCACCGCTGGGTCCCCGGCGGGTCATCAAGCGCTACTCGAACCGCAAGCTCTACGACACGAAGGGCAGCACCTACGTGACGCTGCTCCAAATCGCGGAGATGATCCGGGAAGGGGAAGAAGTCGAGATCATCGACAACGCGACGAAGGAAGACAAAACCGACGTCACGCTGGCGCTCATCATCTCGGAAGAGCTCCGCACCAAGCCCCGCGCGATTCCCCTTTCCACGCTCAAGGCGCTCGTCCGGCACGGCGGCGAGCGCTTATTGAACCAGCTTCGCACCGGCCCCATCGGGAAGCTCATCCCGACACCCCCCGGCGACGAGGAGGGTTCTCCAGTGACTCTCCCGGAGGAAGACTTGTCCCAACCGAAAGACCAGAAGCCGGGCTTTCGAGCGACGCTCGCCGAGTGGCAAACGGCGATCGACGAACGCATTCGCGCGGTGCTTCCGAACTTCGCGGCGTTCCGAGAGCTCAGTCAGGAAGTGGCGCGCCTCTCGACCCGCCTCGATGCGCTCGAGAAGAAGCTGGGGGCATCAGGCCCCGACGCGCCGAACAACGGGCCGGAAACGCCGTCGAACAATACGAACGGCGTGACGGGCGGCGGTTGACCCTGGCCGCGCGAAGCTCGGGAATAATCGTAAAGACCCTCCGTTACTTGGGTTAGGCACGTGCGAACGAGCAAAGCCCTCCAGACCGAGTTCGAGCGCGAAGCCCTCGGTCACCTCGCGACCCTCATGGCGGTGAGCTCGCGTCTCACCCGAAGCTCGGTCGAAGCGGAAGATCTGGTGCAGGACACGCTGCTGAAGGCGCTCCGAGCACGAGAGCACTTTCTGCCGGGCAGCAACATGCGCGCCTGGCTCCTGCGCATTCTCACGAACACGTTCATCAACCGCTACCGGCGCGGCGGCCTCGAGCGCAGCGTGCTCGAAGGACCGGACGCCGACCCGCTCGCCGACGGTTGGGTCAGCGCGTCCACGATGGAGTCGATGCGCGACCCGGAGTCGGGCGCGCTCCGCTCGCTGCTCGAGAAGGAAATCGTAACGGCGCTCGACGAGTTGCCCGAAGAGTTCCGTCTTGCAGTGGTGCTCTCCGACGTTGAAGAGCTTTCGTATCGCGAGATCGCCGAGATCATGGGCTGCCCCATCGGCACCGTGATGTCGCGCTTGCATCGGGGCCGGCGGCTCTTGAAGAAGCGTCTCTACGAGCACGCGCGCGCTTTCGGCATCGTGGGTCCCGAAGACGAAGTGGGTCCGGCCTCGGGAGCAACTTCGGGCGAGAAGGCCGAGCCGGTCGTCGAGCTCGCCGACTACAAGCGGAGAAAGGGTGGGCACGGATGAGCAGCTGTCGAAAAGTCGCTCCGATGCTCGATGCCCACGTGGACGGCGAACTTTCGCCCGAGCAGGTCGTGACGATGGAGGCGCACGCGGTGGACTGCGCGCACTGCGGTGCACGCCTGCGTCTCGAGCACTCGATGCGCGCCAGCCTGCGCCGCACGGTGTACGAAGCGTCGGCGCCGACGTCGGCTTTCCAAGAGCGCCTTCTGCAGTCGCTCGCCGCCGAACGCGAGCGGCTCGCCGCCTCGGAAAACACCGGCCGGCGGGGCGCGATGCTCTCGTGGAACACCATCGTTCCGCTCGCGACGGCCGCGGCCCTCGCGCTCGTCTTCACCGCGTCGAAAGACAAGGAGCAGCGGCGCGCGAGCCACGCGCCGCCGAGCACCGCCGCCGCGTCGGCGGCCGACATGAACATCGATCAGCTGCTCGACGATCTCGTCGATCGTCACATCGAACCGGCGACGCCCGCCGTCGTCGAACCGACCGAGCTCATGCGCTTCGAGCCGGAGGTGGGGGTCCCCGTGAAGCTCCCGAGTCTCCAGCAGTACGGCGCGCGCTGGGAAGGCGGGCGCGTCGTTCCGGTCCGAAACCAGCGGGCGGCCTCGCTCCGGTTCCACGTCTCCGGCCACCGCATGACTCTCTACGTCTACAACTCCGAGCGCTTCCCGCTGAAGAGCAAGCTCGAGGCACGCGTCGTGAAGAACGAGCCCGTCTACGTCGGCTGGAAGCGCGGCTATTCGATCGCCGCGACGGATCACCATGGCGTCGGCTACGCCGTGGCCTCCGACCTCGACGACCAAGAGAATGCGGAGATTGTCGCGTCGCTTACCGACGCCCGCGACGGTCGAATCCAGTCGAACGTGACGAAGGCACCGCCGCGCCACTGAACGACGCCGTTCGCGCCTTCCGCGTCGATACTCGGTGACGCCCACGCGGGGCCGGCATCGGCGCGCAGGTTTACGGCAGCCGTCGCTCAGCGCACCTCGGCGTGTCCGTGCTTGCGTGGATCGGCGCCGCCCTCGAGCCCGTTCTCGCCCCAAGCCAGGAGCTGCACGCCGAAGGGAATGCGCGGAGTGACCCGCAAGATCTCCCCGCGAAAGACGAGCTCCCTCCGCTCCGCTTCTCCGAAATCTTCGTCGAGCAGGAGTGTCGCGTCGCGCGAGATGGGAGCGAAGCGCGGCGCGCTCACGGCGGCGGACGGCGAGACGCCGCGCACCAAGACCGCGAGCAGCACTTGCGTGACGTTCGGCGCGATCGTGGTGCCGCCCGAACCGCCGATGGCGACCACGGGACGGCCGTCGCGAAAGACGATCGTCGGCGTCATGCTCGAAACGGGGCGCGCCCCGGGCCGCGGCGCGTTCGGGTTGTTCGTGACACCGAGCTTTGCGGCGTCGGCGTTCGAGGTGAAGTCGTCGAGCTCGTCGTTCAGCACGACGCCGCTCTTTTCGGCGGCGCCGTCGGCGCCGAACGACGTGTTCACCGTGGTCGTCAGCGACACGACGTTGCCGTCGCGATCGGCGGTCACGAGGTGGTGCGTACCGTTCGGATTTTCGAGGAAGCGCGGCACGAGGTGCGTGCGGTCGGGGGATATGAGCTTCTTCCGCACCGCGAGCCGCTCCGGCGCGAGCAGCTTCGCGACATCGACGGGAGATAGGTCCGGGTCTCCGATGCAGCACGCGCGGTCCGCGAACGCGCCGCGCATTCCTTCGGCGAGCAGGTGCATTCCGAGCGGCTTAGTGACGTCCGCCGCTCGGAGCTCGGCGCGCGTGAAGAGGCCGAGCACCTGAGCGAGCAAGAGTCCGCCGGCGGACGGCGGCGGCATCGTCGCGACGTCGTAACCTTCCCAGCGCGTGACGAGCGGCGTTCGCTCGCGGACCGCATACGCCGTGAAGTCCTCGGCCGAGATGCCGCTGCCGAGTGCGCGCGCCCGGGCGATGAAATCGCTCGCGATGTCGCCTGCGTAGAACGGACGCGGTCCCTCGTTCCCCAGGCGCGCGAGCGTGCGCGCGAGCTTCGGGTTCGTGAGGCGCTGGCCGGCGAGCGCGGGCTTGCCTTTCGGGAAGTACACCGCCAGAAGACCCGCGTCGCGTCGGACGGCGGCGCCCGCGTTGCCTTGCAGCGCTCCGGCGAGATGCGCTTCGACCACGAAACCGCCGCGCGCGAACCGTTCGGCGGGCGCGACCACGTCGCGCCAAGTGCGCTTGCCGAAGCGGCGATGAAGCTCGTGAAGCCCGAGCGGCTCACCCGGTACGCCCGTGAGCTTGCCGCGTTCGGTCTCGGGCAGCGGGCGGCGCTCGAACGCGGCGGCGTCGAGCACGCGTGGAGCGACCTCTCGAAAGTCGAGCAACGTGGTCTTCCGATCCGCCGCCGTGTAGACGAGCGCGAAGCCGCCGCCGCCGAGCCCGCTCGATGTCGGGCTCGTGACGCCGGCGACGAGCGCCGCCGTGACGGCTGCGTCCACGGCGTTGCCGCCGCGGGCGAGCACGGCCATCGCCGCCTGGGTCGCTTGGCGGTTCTCGCTCGACGCCCCTTCCACGGCAGGAACGGCCTTCGGCCCCGCCTTTTCGGGCGCGGGAGCCGCGAGCGCGAGCGAGACCCCCAAAAACAACGGCGCGAAGCCGAGGGCTCGCAGGCGACCGCTCATCGGGCCGAGAGTGTAGAGTACTGCGCGAGAGAACGCATGCGCTTCCTGTTCGTCATGGATCCGGCCGAAACGATGCATCCCACGAAGGACACGTCGTTCGCGTTCTTGCGCTCGGCGGGCCGGCGCGGACACGAGTGTTTTCACTGCTTGCCGCACGCGCTCTCGAACGAGGGCGCGAACGTGCGGGCGCGCGCCCGATCCATCCGCGTGAGTGACACCGCTCCCCACGTCGCGCTCGGCGACGAGACGGCGCTCGAGCTTGCTCTCCTCGACGCCGTGTTCGTGCGCAAGGACCCTCCGTTCGATTCCGCGTACTTGCACCTCACGCACCAGCTCGAGCTCGTGAAAGATCGCGTGCTCGTCCTGAACGATCCGCGCGGTATTCGCGACGCGAACGAGAAGCTCTTCGCCTTCCATTTCGGAGCCTGGATGCCGCGTTCGCTCGTGAGCTCGAGCCCCGCCGAAATCGTCGCGTTCGTCGCGGCAGTGGGCGGTCAAGCCGTGCTAAAGCCGATCGACGGCGCGGGCGGAGCCGGCGTCGTCGTGCTCCGAAGCGACGACCGGAACACGCGCTCGCTCGCCGACGTATGGACGGCCGAGGGCAAGCGTCTCGCGCTCGTCCAGGAATACGAGCCGGCGATCCGCGTCGGTGACAAACGCGTCATCGTGCTCGACGGCGTCGCCATCGGGGCGATTTTACGCGTGCCGCGCGAGGACGACGTGCGCGCGAACATCCACGCGGGCGGCAACGTCGTGCCGGCCGAGCTCACGCCGCGCGAGCGCGAGCTCGTCGCCGCCGTCGGACCGAAGCTCTCGGCTCACGGGCTCTACTTCGTCGGCCTCGATCTCATCGGCGAGCGCCTGATCGAGGTGAACGTGACGAGCCCGACCGGGATCCAAGAGCTCAGCCGATTCGCCGGGCGACCCGTCGAGGACGACGTTCTCGCATGGGTGGAAGCGCGGGCGCACCGAAAGTAGGCGGCGTACCGCGTGCTCGGGAAGCGCAGTGCTACCATCGGGGCCCATGACGGGTCAGCGTGACGGCCAGGGCGCCGGCGCCCCGAGCGAGAAGACGCAGGCCCGAGAAGGCGAACCGGTCGCGGCGAAGGCCCCGGAGGCACCGGCGCACGCGACGTGGCCGAGCGCGGAGCCCGCTCCGGACGCCTTCGCGACGCTGGTCTCGGAACGAGAGCCCGAGTCGCCACCCGGAAGCCGGCGCCGCCCGGCGGCGCTCTCGCGCGAGCTCGGCGACGGTCGCTTCGAGCTCTCCGAGCACCTCGGCGCGGGGTCCATGGGCGTCGTGTACGCCGCCTTCGATCGCCAGCGAAGAGAACGTGTCGCGCTGAAGACCCTGCAGAACCTCGAAGCGACGAGCATCCAGCGCTTGAAACAAGAGTTTCGTTCGCTGGCGAGCGTCGCCCACCCGAACCTCGTCCGCCTGCGCGAGCTCTTCGCCGACGCGGACGAAGTGTTCTTCACGATGGACCTCGTGGACGGCGTTCCGCTCTCGACGTTCCTCGAGCAAAGCCCGTTGCGACGCGCCGATTTCGCGATGCTCAGAAACGCGTTCCGCCAGCTCGCCGAGGGTCTCGGCGCGCTGCATTCGTTCGGCAAGATCCATCGCGATCTCAAGCCTTCGAACGTCATGATGCGAAACGACGGCCGCGTCGTCGTGCTCGATTTCGGCGTCACGTGCGACGTCGACCAAGCGCGCTCCACCGTCGAACGCGGGATGATCGCCGGGACGCCGGCGTACATGGCTCCCGAGCAGGTGAACGGCGAAGCCACGTCGATCGCGAGCGACTGGTACGCGTTCGGGACGATGCTCTACGAGGCGCTCACCGGCCGGCTGCCGTTCGAGGGCGCGCTGCTCGAGCTCTTGCACGCCAAGACCTCGGGTTCGCCGGCGCCGATCGAATCGCCGGACGTTCCGGACGATTTGAAGGCGCTCTGCCTCGAGCTCTTGTCGCGGAGCGCCGACTCGCGACCTCGCGGAGCGGAGGTGCGCGCGCGCCTCGGCGCCGAGGCGGACGCCGCGCAGAACGATTCGCGACGGCCCCCGGGCAGCGGCGGCAAGAAGGCCGAGTTCGTCGGCCGCGAGCGCCAGCTCGGCGCGCTCGAGGCGGCGCTGCACCGCATGCTCCAGGGCGAGCTCGTCACGGTGCTCGTGTCGGGCGCGTCGGGGATCGGCAAGACCACGCTCGTCAAAGAGTTTCTCGGCGACGACTGCGAGGCGAAGGGCGCGCTCGTCCTGTCGAGCAAATGCTTCGAGCAGGAGTTCGTTCGCTACAACGCGTTCGACGGCATCATCGACGGCCTGCGCGGCCACCTCCGGCGCCTGCCGCTCGACGTACGCGCCCGACTCACTCCGCGTCACGCGAGCGCCCTCGCGGCGGTGTTCCCCACGCTCGGGGACGTCCTTGCGCTCGACGCGCCGCGCGAGAGGCTCCCCGCGCAAGCCGGCGAGCGGCGCCGTATGGCGTTCCACGCGCTGCGCGAGCTCGTCGGCCGTCTCGCCGAGACCACGCCCGTCGTCATGTTCCTCGACGACATCCAATGGGGCGACAGCGACAGCGGGCGCCTCTTGTCCGTGCTGCTGGCCGAGCCCGATCCTCCGTCGGTGCTCATCGTCGCGTCGTGCCGCAGCGACGAGCGCGCGGCGAGCCCCCTCATTCGCACGCTCGAACTCGAGGGCAAGGAGGTGTGGAACCCGCTCGAGATCGACGTCTCGCCGCTCGCCAACGCCGAGGCGACGCACCTCGTCTCGCGGCTGCTCGGCGACGGCGCGCGCGAGGGCGTCGATTCCATCGTCGCCGAGGCCGGGGGAAATCCCTTCTTTTTGCTCGAGATGGCGCTCGCCGCGCAAGAGACCGGCGCGGGGCTCCGCGGCGCGCCGCTCGCCGACGTCATCGCGTCGCGCGTGCAGAATTTGCCGCCCGACGCGCGCGCACTGCTCGAAGCGGTCGCCGTCGCCGAGCGCCCCATCGCCGTGCGCATCGTCGAAAAGGCGGCTTCGGACGTGGGCGATCCCGACGCGGGCTGGCTCGCGCTCAAGCGCGGCAAGCTCGTGCGCAGCGTGTTCGCCGGCGGCGAAGCTCTGATCCAGTGCTACCACGACCGCATTCGCGAGACGGTGAAGGGCGCGCTCCCGGAGAACCGTTCCGCGGAGCTCCACGAGCGCATCGGCGAGGGTCTCGAGGCGGTGGCGAGCACGGATCCCGAACAGCTCGCCGAGCACTTTCATCGTTGCAACAATCACGACAAGGCGCGGCGCTACGCGCGGCTCGCCGGTGATTCGGCGCGCGCCGCCCTCGCCTTCGCCCGAGCGGCGCGCTGGTACGGCCTCGCGTTCGAGCTCTCGCACACCGCGGATCCCGCCGCGAAGAGCCTGCGCGTCGATCTCGCCGAAGCGCTCGAGAACGCCGGGCATGCCTACCAGGCCGCGGAGCACTACCTCGCAGCCGCGGCGGGCGAAACCGACGCGGACGCCGCGCTCGATCTGCGGCGCCGCGCGGCCGGACAGCTCCTCGGCTCGGGCCACACGGACGAGGGTTTCGCCGTCCTCGAGGAGGTGCTGCGCGCCGTCGGGCTCAAGAGCCCGAGCACGACGGCGGGCGCCGTCGCGTCATTGCTCTGGGATCGCGCGGCGCTTCGCCTGCGCGGCCTCGATTTCGTCGAGCGGACGGCGTCCGAGGTGAAGCGCGTCGAGCTCCAGCGCATCGACGCCGTGGCCGTCGCAGCAGCCGGTTTCACCCGCTCCGACTTCTTGCGCGGCGCCGTGTTCGCCTGCAAGGAGCTCCGGCTGGCGCTCGAAGCGGGAGAGATCACGCGCATCGGGCGCGCGCTCGGCAGCGAGCTCTTGTTCGTCGCGAACGAAGGCGTGGCGCAGGCGGAGCGCACGGCCGCGCTCCGCCTCATGGCCGAACGCCTGATGGACAAGATCAAAGACGAGCGCGTGCTCGGTTACCTCAAGGGCTGCGCCGGCTCGGCGCACTTTTTGCTCGGGGACGCACGCGCGGCGACCCCCGAGCTCGCCGAAGCGGTCGCTCTGCTCGAGCGCGGCCGCCCGAGCTGGGAGCTCACGTTCACGCGCGGCATGTGGGGACTCTCGCTGCAGGTCGTGGGTAAGCTCGTCGAGGTCGGGGCCGCATACACGAATTGGCTCGCCGACGCGCGAGAACGCGCCGATCTGCAGGCCGAACGCTACTTTGCCATCAATCACTCCTTCAGCTATCTCGGCGCCGACCAGGCGGACGCGGCGCACGAGAATCTCGTGCGGGCGCTCTCGGCGACCGAGAAGGCGGGCAACGATTTCCTACATTTCGCCGGTCTGCACGCCTTCGTTCTGATCGCGAGCTACCGGCACGAGGGACCGGAGACGTTCGAGCGACTCGCGAAGGAGCACCAGGCCTTCTGGCGCTCACCGCTTCGCGGCGGCCAGGTTTCGCGGGCGTACGTGCGGGTCTATCTCGGCTATTGCGCGCTCGCGGCGGCGGCGTACGCGAAGAAAAGCGAGCGCGACCTCTCGGCCGCGCACCGCATCGCGAACGATCTCTTCAAGGAGAAAGCGCTCTTCGCCGAAGCTCACGCTCGGCTCATCCGGGCCGCCGCGCTGCGGCTCGAAGGAAAGCCGAGCGACGCGATCGGCGACCTCGAGCGAGGCGCGGAGATCTTCGACGCGCTCGGGCAGGAGCTCCAGGCGGGCGCGGCACGTTACCAGCTCGGGAACCTGCTCGGCGACGAGCGGGGACGAAAGCTCGTGAGCCAGGCGCTCGCCGCCGCGAGACGGCTCGAAGTGAAGGATCCCATCCGCATGTACGAAGCCTACACACCGGGGTTCTGGCCGTGAGCTCCGGCTCTTTGCCGTGAAACAGCACGTTTTCGTCGTCTTTCTCGTCGCCGCGACGCTCGCGCTCGCGGGCGTCGTGCTGCTCCGGCCCTGGTCGCGCGCGCCGCGAACGGCGCCGACCGCGCCCCTCGCCGTGATTCCCGCGGGCGCGGCGTTCGTGGGCCAGGTGGACCTGGCGCGGCTGCGAAAAACCGCCGCCGGCACGCAGCTCTTCAGCCGAGCGTTGCAGAGCTTCGCTGCGCCGAGCTCCTCGGCCGAATTTCAGCCGCTGCGCGACGTCGACGAGATCGTGCTCGCCGTCGCGGGCGACGCACGCGTCGCGAGAAGCGGCTCGGCCCCGTTCGAGCCGAACGCCGCCGCCGTCGTCGCCGCCGGTCGCTTTCGCGGCAAAGCCGCCGCCGATGCGGCCGTCGAACACATCCGCGCTCGCGGAGGTGAACCCGTGCGCACGCGGCTCGGGTCCTTCGAATCGGTTCGCGATCTCCGAGCGAGCGGCGAGGTCGCCGCGCGCGACGGTCTCGTCGTGCTGAGCGACGGCGCATACTTTCGCGCCGTGCTCGCCGCCGCGGAGGGCCAGCGCACCGACGGCAGCGAGGTCGACCGCACGCGCGATCGCGTCCACGTCGAGCTTCGCCGCACGTTCGGCAAGGGCGCCCCCGTCATCGCGACGGTCACGTTGCCCGAAGGCTCGCTCGAGACGGCACTCGGCGACCGCGAAATCCGCCGCTCGCCGCTCGCGCTCGTGCGCAGCGCCGCACTGCGTGTGAACGTCGGCGACACGCTCGATGTCGATGCGCTGTTCGTATGCGAGAGCAAGGACGCTTGCTCGGGCGTCGCGAAGTTCTTGGTCGAAGCGAAGAGCGATCTCGAGCGCGCGTTCGGGGCGACGACGCTGCTCTTGGGTTTCCGGCGCGTCGGCGAGCAAACGGGGCCGCGCGTCGAGCTGTCGCTCTCGCTCACCCCGAGTGAGCTCAACGCTCTCCTAGAGAGTCACTAGAATTGTCGCGTCGCGCGACACGCGGCCGCTTTGCGTGCGGCGCCGCCGGCCCGGCCGGCGAAACCGGCATTTCTTAGCGATGAAGCGGAATGTTCCGACTTGCCTGTTCGCTCCCCGAGTCGAACAATATCGATCCACCGAGCTCAGAATTTCGGCTTCGAGCAGCCATTCACCGACAAGAGCTCAATCGGAGGCCCCGTGGAGACTCCCGCGCCGAATCCCACCGATCCCGAAGACGTCGTGACCGCGCTCGAGGCCGCCGCGATTTTCGCGGCCAAGGGCGACGTTCCCGAAGCCGCGCGCTGGCTCGGGCGTGCCGCTGATTTCGCGAGCCTGAGCGGTAACGGCACGCGTGCGGAGACGCTCGCCCGCTCGGCGCGCGCGCTCTCGGAATCCCGCTCCGATACGAAAGACGCGCTCGAGTCCCCGCCGCCGCTACCGACGCCACCTCCCCGGCGCGTGTCCGTGCGCCCCGTGGCGCCCTCGGAGCGCCCGTCCGACACGAGTAACCCGCAACCGATGCTCGTGCGCCCCGCATCCTCCCCCTCCTCGGCGCCCGCTGCGCGCACTTCGACCGTGCCCGCGTCGGCTCGCTCGGCGACGCCTGCGCCCCCGGCGGTGAAACCGTCGCCGGCCGTGACGACACCGCGCCCGAGCGTGCGCCCGCAGACCAACGCCGCGCTCGCGGCGAGCCCATCACGAACACCGGCACCCTCCGCGGTGAGCGCCGTCCCCGCGGTGAATGCTGCGGGCGCGAAAGAGGTCCAAGAGATTTCGGCCGTGCGCGACACGCCGCCGCGCAGTTCTCCTCTTCCGCAAACCGTCGAAGCACCGAAGTCCGCGGCGAAGCCGTCGCTGCACCACGATCTCCACCGGCCATTTCGCCTGCAGGGTGCGCGCGTGAGCATCTCGGCGAGCCAGGGCTCGAGCCGCTTCTACGTGCTCAAGGTGCTCGAGGACGGCGAGCCTGTCCCGCAGGGCGAGCACGAAGCGTTCCTCCTGCTCACCGACCCGAACGCGGCGCGCTGAGCCTGCGCGCGCTCGTTCAGCGCGCGCCGCAGTCGCACTGGCCGAAGCCGGAGCCGTCGGGAAGACACGACTGTCCACCGGCGCACGCAGCGGGCCCGACGCACGCTTGGGTCGCGCCGGGCACGCACGCGCGCGCGGCCGTCGTCGTCGTCGTCGCGGTGGCGAGGCTCGGAGCCTTCGCGCCGCCGGCGGGCGGAACGCGCTCGACGAGCGTCGGGTCGTCCGCCTTGTCGAACAATCGCCGCGGATCCTGACCGCGATGCAGACACCGCACGACGGCTTCGCTCCGATGCGTTTCGACGCGCGTCTGATCGATACCGGCCGTCGTCGCCTGATCCCAAGCGCCGTCGACGGCGTAGGGCCCGCCGCGGCACAGGTCCTTCACGTTCGAAAGGCATACCCAGAGCTCCGAGTCGCACTTGAACGCGAACCTGCCGTCGGGAAGCCGTTGCGGCGTGACGGGCGGTTTCTTCGCACAACCGAGCACGGCCGCGACCAAAGCAGCGGAGATGAGGCCAACCGAAAGCGGGGTACGGCGTCGCAACGTGGCGCGACTCCTAGCGTACTCGGACGCCGGACGCCACGCCGCGCCCTTGCCCGACCCCGGGTGGTTTCGCGCACGGGTGTAGGGGGTCCCAGCCCCGCTCGCGTTCGTGCTAGCAAGTCGCGCCGTGAGCCGCATTTTCAAATCGCTGCCAGAAGCGGGTACCAAGCTCGGAATCGCCTTCTCCGGAGGCCTCGACACGCGCTGCGCGGTCGCGTGGCTTTCGCGCAAAGGCATGAAGGTCTACGCCTACACCGCCGACCTCGCGCAGCCGGACGAGAAAGATCCCGCGGCAATTCCCCCGATCGCCACGCAACACGGCGCCGTCGAGGCGCGCCTCGTGGATTGCCGAGAAGCGCTCGCGCGCGAAGGCGTGGTCGCCATCCAATGCGGCGCCTTCCACCTTTCCACCGGCGGCAAGAAGTACTTCAACACGACGCCGCTCGGCCGGGCCATCACGGCGACCGCCATCATCCGTGCGATGCGCGAGGACGGCGTCGACGTCTTCGGCGACGGCAGCACGCACAAGGGCAACGACATCCAGCGGTTCTACCGCTACGGCATTCTCACGAATCCCGAGCTTCGCATCTACAAGCCCTGGCTCGATCAAGACTTCGTCGACGCGTTCGGCGGACGCAAGGAGATGAGCGAGTACCTGGTGTCGGTCGGGCTTCCGTACACGATGAGCACCGAAAAGGCGTACAGCACGGACGCGAACGTGCTCGGCGCGACGCACGAAGCCAAAGATCTCGAGTACCTCGACAAGGGAATGTCGCTGGTCGATCCGATCATGGGCGTGGCGCACTACCGCGCCGGCGTCGCCATCGAGCCCGAGCGCGTGAAGGTCACGTTCGAGCGCGGCGTGCCGATCGCGCTGAACGGCAAGCGACTCGGCAGCATGATCGACGTGATCCTGGAGGCGAACCGCATCGGCGGCCGCCACGGGCTCGGCATGAGCGACCAGATCGAAAATCGCGTCATCGACGCGAAGAGCCGCGGCATCTACGAAGCCCCGGGCATGGCGCTCCTCCACGTCGCCTACGAGCGCCTGCTCTCCGCGATCCACAACGAAAACACGCTCGAGCTCTACTTCACGCTCGGCCGCCGCCTCGGCCGCTTCTTGTACGAAGGCAAGTGGTTCGACCCCGAAGCCATGCTCGTAAAGGACGCCCTCACGCGCTGGATCGCCCCGAGCGTCAGCGGCGCAGTCGAGCTCGAGCTCCGGCGCGGTGACGACTACTCGCTCGTGAGCACGCAAGCCGAGTACATGGCCTACGGACCGGAAAAGCTCTCGATGGAAAAGGTGGCGGACGCCGCGTTCGCGCCCTCCGATCGCATCGGCGCGCTCGAGATGCAGACGCTGCCGGTCACCGACAATCGAAGCTTCCTCGAGCATCACCTCGACGCCGTCGCGCGTCTCGGCGCGGGACAGAATCCCCTACCCGAGCTGCTCGGGAAGAAGGAGTAACGACGCCGTGTCGCTCGTGGCGTCGTTGCTCGAAGAGCGCGTGAAAAGCGCGATCGCCGCGGCGTTCGGAGCCGAACACGAAGGCGCCGACCCTGCCGTACACCGCTCGAATTTCGCGGACTAC
>DASUTR010001006.1:0-5834 GCA_036374535.1 Polyangiaceae bacterium | reverse complement strand
CCGAGAAAATCCGTCTTTCCGAGCTCCACGCCGTTGTGGCGGAGAATCGCGTACGCCATGCAGACGTGGAAGTAAAAGTTCGGGATCTGCATCTCGATCACGTAGTCCTTCGCTACGATCGATTTGCCGCGAAGTGACGGCGGCGCGATGACCTTGGTGTCGAGGCCCTCGAGGTCCTTCGCGGCGTAGGAATCGAGGTACGCGATCACGTCTTTGATGCGCGCGCGGAGCTCGGTGACGGTGTGCTCGTTGTCGGCGTGCTTCGGAGCGTCCCTGCCCGTGATGCGCGCGGGCGTGAACTTCGCGGTGTCGCAGGCCGAGCCGATCTGGCGCGCCAAGGGAAACATGTCGGGCGCGAGCCGCGCGTTCACGAGGACGTCTGGATCGAATTTTCGCCGCTCGGCACTGGCGACGCCGAGCTCGAGCCAGCGCTCGAGAATCCCGAGCATCTTCTTGAATTGCGGGATGCAGTGCTCGTAAAGATTCATGGAGTGCTCCGATGCCGTCGCCGAGCGAAAGTACTATCCCGGCAGGCCGCCGCGTCACGCCTTCGTCGTGGGGCGCTGATTTCGGCTTTACTTCGGGCCCTGCGCGGACGGCGGCTCGTTCGGCAGCAGTGGCGGCGCGACGGGCGCGGGCTCGATGCAGTGCGGAGCGGACGCGCCGCGTTGCTCGGCATATGGCTTTCGGTACATACTTCACCATGTCCGAATCCGTACGAAAGGTCACCGTGAACCTCCCGAGCAAGTCTCTGGCTGCGGCGATGCGGATCACCGGCAAGGGGCTCACCCCGACGCTCGTGGAGGGCTTGCTCGAGATCGAGAAGCGAGCCAAGCGCTCGGCGCTTCGGAACCTCAGGGGCAAGGTTCGTTTCGAGCTCGTGCTCGGTGAGACGCGCCGTTGATTCTCGTCGATACGTCGGCGTGGATCGATTTCTTCAGGGGCAAGGGGCCGCTCGCGGATCGCGTGGACGACGCGCTCGCTTCGAACGAAGCGGCGCTTTGCGGGCCGATCCTCACGGAGCTCCGTCGGGGTCTCCGTTCAGCGAGCGAACGGCGCCGGGTGATTCCACTCCTCGACGGTTGTCATCAGCTGGAGCAACCCGAAAAGCTCTGGGAGGAGGCCGGCGAGCTCGGCTACGTGCTCGCGCGCAAGGGAACGACCGTGAAGACCCTCGATCTGCTGATTGCGACCTATGCGCTCAGCCACGGCGTCGCGCTCCTAGCCTCCGATTTCGACTTCGACGACATGCGCCGGGCCGGCATCCCGCTACCGAACGCCCTCTGAACGCGGACGGCGGCCGAGCACTTGGGCCGCGGGACGAATTTCGACTAGTAACGAGGCGTCCCCGTGAGCGAGTTTTTCCAGCAGATCATCAACGGGCTGTCGCTCGGGTCGATCTACGCGCTCATCGCCCTCGGCTACACGATGGTCTACGGGATTCTGAAGCTCATCAACTTCGCGCACGGCGAGGTGTTCATGGTGGGCGCGTACGCCGGCTTCTACGCCGCGGGGTTTCTCGGCGTCGAAGGCTACGAGGCGTCGGGCGCCGGATTTCCGCTCGTCTTCGCCCTCGTGGTGCTCGTCTTCTCGATGGCCGCGGCGGCGCTCCTCGGCGTCACCATCGAAGGGCTCGCCTACCGTCCGGTGCGCTCCGCGCCTCGCCTCACGCCGCTCATCACGGCGATCGGCGTGAGCTTGCTCCTGCAGAACCTCGCGATGATCGTGTTCACGCCGAACCCGCGTCGCTACCCCGCGATCCTACGTGAGGTTCGCTTCGAGGTCGGGGGCGTCATCGTCACGAACATCAAGCTTGCCATTTTCGCGGTGGCGATCGCGCTCATGGCGGGCCTTTCGCTGTTCGTGCAGCGCACCTGGACGGGACGCGCGATGCGCGCGCTGTCGATGAACCTCGACGCGGCAAGGCTCATGGGCATCGACGTGAATCGCACGATCCGCGCGACGTTCGCGCTCGGCTCGGGGCTCGCCGCCGCGGGCGGCATTCTCTTCGGGCTCGATCAGATCACGATCAATCCACTGATGGGCGTGCTCACGGGCCTGAAGGCGTTCGTCGCCGCCGTGCTCG
Organism: Polyangiaceae bacterium; assembly: GCA_036374535.1. Taxonomy (GTDB): domain Bacteria; phylum Myxococcota_A; class Polyangia; order Polyangiales; family Polyangiaceae; genus PMG-095. The sequence continues at coordinate 3,748 of DASUTR010001006.1, read as the reverse complement.
GCGGCATCGGCAACATCCCGGGCGCGGTCGTGGGCGGCCTGCTCATCGGGCTCGCCGAGCAGCTCACGGCCGGCTATCTCTCCCCCGATTACCGCGACGCCATCACGTTCGTGATCCTCATCGCGATTCTGTTGATGAAACCCGAGGGCCTGCTCGGCGTCGTCCGGCAGGAGAAGGTTTGATTTCGATGGCGACCGCGGAGGCTCGAACGGACAAACCGCGCTGGCCCTTCCGCATTGCGGTTACGTGCGGCGTCGTGCTCGCCGTCTACGCCGCTGGCATCGGCGTCCAGGCCGGGTTCATCGAGTACGTGCAACGCATCCTTTTGATCGCGGGGATCAACGTGATCCTCGCCGTGGGGCTGAACCTCATCAACGGGACGACCGGACAATTCTCCATCGGCCACGCCGGTTTCATGGCGGTCGGAGCCTATGGCTCGGCGTACGTCGGCGTGGCGCTCGCGCCCGTCGTCGCCCGCGCGCTCGGACCCGGCGCGCTCGCCGACGCCGTCATCTTCAACCTCGCGCTCGTCGTGGGTGCGCTCCTCGCCGCGCTCGCGGGCGTGCTCGTCGGTCTGCCGAGCCTGCGACTCAAGGGCGACTACCTCGCGATCGTCACGCTCGGTTTCGGCGAGATCATTCGCATCCTCTTCAACAACGCGACGTTTCTCGGCGCCGCGACCGGCTACTTCGGCGATTCGCCCGCCGGGCTCCCCCCGTACACGAGCTTTTTCTGGGTGTATCTCTGGGTGATCGCGATCATCACGGTCGTCAGAAACGTCGTGTTTTCGCAGACGGGTCGCTCGCTCGTCGCGATCCGCGAAGACGAGATCGCCGCCGAGGCCATGGCGACGCCGACGACCCGCCTCAAGGTGTTCGCGTTCACGCTCAGCGCTGCGACGGCGGGCATCGCGGGCGGGCTCTTCGCGCACATGCAGTCCGGTATTCGCCCGGAAGACTTCAAGTTCGAAAAATCGATCGACATGATCGTGATGATCATCGTCGGCGGTCTCGGGTCCATCTCGGGAGCCGCGATCGGCGGTGTGTTCGTCGCCGTGACCCTCGAGCTGATGCGCTCGCTCGAAACGTACCGGCTTCAAGATTACCGGCTCGTGCTCTACGCGCTCATGCTCGTCGTCATCATGCTGGTGCGCCCGCAAGGGCTCTTGGGCTCGCGCGAGCTCGGCCTCGCGTTCTTCCGGCGCGAAAAGAAGGGCGGGCCCGCATGACGGAGCGCGAGCACCAGCGCGCCGTTCGGCCGCTCCTTCGGCTCGAAAACGTGAGCAAGGTGTTCGGCGGTCTGCACGCGCTCCGCAAAGTGTCGTTCGACGTGCCCGAGGGCTCGATTTTCGGCCTGATCGGGCCGAACGGCGCCGGTAAAACCACGATCTTCAACGTCGTCACCGGCGTCTACACGCCCGATTCCGGCCGCGTGCTCTTTCGCGGCGAGGACATTTCCGGGCTCGGTCCCGCGCGCATCGCCGAGCGCGGCATCGCGCGCACGTTCCAGAACATCCGCCTGTTTCGCTCGATGACCGTGCTCGAGAACGTGATGGTCGCCGGCCACCACCTGCACAAGGCGGGCGTCTGGAGCGCCGTCTTCCGCAACGCTCGTTACATCGAAGACGAACGCGCGCTCACCGAGCGGGCGCACGAGCTCCTCGACGTGCTCGGGCTCGCGAAGCACCAAGGCGACGTCGCGGGCAGCTTGCCCTACGGCTCGCAGCGACGGCTCGAGATCGCGCGCGCTCTCATGCTCGGGCCGAAGCTGCTCTTGCTCGACGAGCCCGCCGCCGGCATGAACTCGAGCGAAGGGCGCGAGCTCGAGCGCCAGATCCGCCACCTGCGCGACCAGTTCGGGCTCACCGTCGTGCTCGTCGAGCACAACATGAGCGTCGTGATGAGCGTGTGCGAGACGATTCACGTCGTCGACCACGGCGAGACCGTCACCGAAGGCCCGCCCGCGAAGATCCAGACGCACCCGCGCGTGCTCGCCGCCTACCTCGGGCAAGAGGTCGACGACCCGAACGTGAGCCGCGAGGCCCTTCCGGAGCTCGAGTGAGCGACGCCGTCGAGACACCCCTCGAGCTCGAGCTCGAACGCGTCGCCGTCTCGTACGGCGGCATCGCCGCCGTGAAGGGCGTGTCGCTCGGCGTGCGGCGCGGGGAGATCGTCGCGCTCATCGGCGCGAACGGCGCCGGCAAAACCAGCGTGCTGAAGGCGATCGTCGGGCTCGTGCCGCTCGCGGGAGGACGCGTGCGCGCGCTCGGTCGCGAGCTCGCGGGCGTGCCGACGCACCGTATCGTCGGGCTCGGAGCGACGCTCGTACCCGAGGGTCGCGCGATTTTCGGCGGCCTCACCGTGCGCGAGAATCTCGAGCTCGGAGCGTTCACGAAGCGCGATCCGAAGACGCTCGGCACGCGGCTCGACCGCGTCGTCGCGCTGTTTCCGCGGCTCGGTGAACGCCTCGCGCAGGCCGGCGGCACGCTGTCGGGCGGCGAGCAGCAAATGCTCGCGATCGGCCGCGCGCTCATGGGAGAGCCCCGGTTGCTCCTGCTCGACGAGCCGAGCCTCGGCCTCGCGCCGAAGCTCGTCGCGCAGATTTTCGAGAGCATCCGCGCGGTCGCTAAGAGCGGCATCACGATTCTGCTCGTCGAGCAGAACACGCGCCTCGCGCTCGAAACCGCGCACGCGGCCCACGTACTCGTCACGGGCGAAATCGTTCTCTCCGGTTCGGCCGCCGAACTCCGCGAGGATCCGCGCGTCAAGGCGGCGTACCTCGGCGAAGACGTTCACGCCTGAACGCCGCTCGGTTCCGATGGACGAACGACATGGCGCATCTATTCTGAGAGCCGCGAGCCGCTCGCGTCGCGACAGTGCCGCTGTACTCGTGACTCGAGATGCGCTTGTTTTGCGAGCGCGGCTGCGGTACCAACGTTCGCATGCGTTGGATGGCTTTGGGGTTCGTTGCTTTGGGGTGGGTAACGTCGCCGGCGTTCGCTCAATCGGGATCGAACAAAGCCGCGGCCGAAGCACTCTTCAGCGAGGGGCGCTCGCTCGCCTCGGCCGGGAAGTGCGACGAGGCCATTCCGAAGTTTCAAGCGAGTCAGAACCTCGACCCCGGCGTCGGCACGCTCTTGAACCTCGCCGACTGCTACGAGCAGGTCGGCAAGACCGCGAGCGCGTGGGCCGAGTACCGTGAAGTGATCGCGCTCGCGCGCGCCGCCGGCTCGAAGGAACGCGAAGAGCTCGCGACGCAAAAAGCGAAGGCGCTCGAACCGAAGCTCTCGCGGCTCGCGATCAAGGTCTCGGGCGACGCGTCCGGGCTCACGATCACGCGCGACGGCGAAGCGCTCGAATCCGCCGAGCTCGGCGTCGCGATCCCGGTCGATCCCGGCACGCACGTCATCGAGGCGTCCGCGCCCGGCAAACAGACGTTCTCGCAGAGCATCGAGGTCGGAAAAGAGGGCGACTCGAAGGTCGTGGAAATTCCGGCGCTCGCCGACGGAGCCGGCCCGGCACCTCTACCCGCGGGCGAGCCCGCGAAAGACGGCGGCGGCTCCGCGCAGGGCACCATCGGCCTCGTGATGGGCGGCGTCGGTATCGTCGGCGTCGCCGTCGGCGCCGTGTTCGGCCTCTCGGCGAGCTCGAAGTGGAAAGACGCGAAGGCCGAGTGCAGCGACTATCCGTACGGCTGCGGTAGCGAGGGTGTCGCGCTCCAAGACGACGCGAAGAGCGCAGCGACGATC
>DASUTR010001005.1:0-2679 GCA_036374535.1 Polyangiaceae bacterium | reverse complement strand
CCGGGTCGCAGAGGGACACTACACGCAGACGATCGACGAGCTACGGCTGGCGGTTGATGCACAGCGAGCTCAGCTGAACCCCGAAACCGTACGTACCGTCGATCGCACCATTGCCGTCATCGACTCGGCCATCGCCGAAGCGCGCGCAGCTTTGCTGGCCGACCCAAACAACCGGACGCTCGTCGACCTGCTATCAGCCAGCTACCAACGCAAGCTGGACCTGCTTCGGCGGACCTCGGAGCTCGGCTCCCGAACTTGATCATCATGAACGTTACGATTTTCACCGGAATGAACCGCTCTCGGAGCATTGCAGTCCTCCGTCTCATTGTGGCCGTGCTCCCGGCGGTCGTTCTGTTTCTTGGCGGTGCTACGGGTGCTGAGGCCCAGAAGGTCGTCGATCCGGCCAAGGCGCCCCGAGTACCGATCGAGCGCCGAGCCGCGATTGCGGGTGACGCCTCGATCCGGTTCGGAGGGGCCATCTCGTCGCTCCGCATCATTGGATGGGACCGCGACTCGCTCGTGATCACCGGCAGCATGCCCAAGGGGTGGCGGTTCGACGGCGGCGTTGGGTCGCCATCTGGCGGGCTGGGGCGAGGCGCCAAATTCTTCTTCGAGGCGCCGGGTGACGGCTACCCGACCGGGGCGACGCTCGAGGTTCGAGTTCCCACGCGCGCCCGTGTGTGGGCCAAGAGCGGAAGCGCCGACGTCGAGGTGTCAGGCGTGACCGGCGGTCTGGACCTGAACATCGTGGGTGGGTCGGTCACTGTCTCGAGCTCGCCGCGCGAGCTCAACATCGAGTCGATGGACGGAACAGTCCGCGTCACGGCGGGTGCGGCGTGGCTGCGCGTGAAGACGGCCACGGGCGACATCGACGTGCGCGGGGGGAGCGAGGATGCCGGCCTCTCGACCGTGAGCGGCACCGTTCGCGTGGGCGACGGGCGCTACGAGCGCGGCAAGTTCGAGACGGTGACGGGCGACGTCGTGTACCAGGGCGACGTTGGCTACAAGGGCTCCGTCGACATGACGACGCACAGCGGGCGCATCGAGCTCCGGCTGCCGTCCAGACCGGACCTCGATCTGGACGCCGCGACGGTGACCGGGACGATCGAGAACGGCGTGACATCCAGTCGCCCCATCGCAGGTCGCGAGGGGCGCGGCATGGAGCTCGGGTTCTCGTCGGGCGCCGGGAATACGCGGATGGTGGTCCGCAGCTTCAAGGGGAACGTCGTCCTGAAGCCACGTTAGGCTCGGCCGCCTTCGCGTAGAGCTCGAACCACGGCGCGCCGTCGGAGTCGAGCGAGGCCAGCGCCTTCATCGCCGTCTTGATCATCCGCTCCTCCGCCGCAGCCCAGCCGCGCGTCCATTCGTCGGCGATCGGCACGAGCGCGTCGCCGTGCGTGCGGATCACGTCGAAACCCGTGTCCTCCAGCAGCAGCGACAGCGATTGCACCGTGAACCCGTGACGATACGGGAAGCCGAGCAGGTTGTTGTGCGCGAGGAGCGTGCGAGCAACGGGACCGGCCACGCCGCCGAGTCGGCGGCGGACTGCCGCGTAGAAGGCACCGTTCGGGACGCGGATGGCGAGCACGCCGTTCGGCCGCAGCAGCGCGCGGACGGCCCGCGCCGCGGTGCGTGGGTCGGGCAGCTGATCGAAGCAATTCCAGATCGCGACGGCGTCGAACGGCTGCGCCGTGCGGTACGACACGAGGTCGCCTGACGTGACCGTGTGCCCGAGCGAGCGCGCGAACTCGTTCGCCGTCTCATTGAGGTCCACCCCCTCGAACTGCCAGCCGGCCGCGCGCGCCGCGCTGAGAAACGCGCCGGCATAGCTGCCGATCTCGAGTCCTCGGCCCGGGCGGCCGGCGGCGTCCGTGAGTCGCGATACCTGGGCGTCGAACGCCCCGCGCTGTGTGTCGTGCAGCGACTGCAGCGTCTCGAGCGACGGCGTGTCGTCGGCGTAGACGTCGGTGACCTCGAATGCGCGCTCGCGCGGATTTCGAAACACCGTCTCGCAGCGCGTGCACTGCACCAGTCGAAGCGGCGGTGTCTGCGAGAACGCGACGCGGTCAGTCAGTCGCTCGGGCGGCGTATCCGCGCGCAGGCGTCGCGTGTGGAACGCCCAGAGTGCTTCCATCTCATCTCGAACATCGTCCGCTCCCGCAACCTCGTGGGAGTCGGCACCGTTGCAGACTGGGCAGCGCGCCAGTTCGTAGGCAAGCGAATGCATTTGCCTGGCGAGCAAAGCAGCATGCGTGCCGTTGCGGCATCGCGCGTTGCGCGCGTGGGCGCCCGAGTGCGCTCGCGATCTCGCTTGTGCGCTACATCACGAACGCGGCTCGTGTGTGGCCAAGAAAATCGGCCACCGCTCGTAGAAATGAGCGGTGGCCGACATCATGCACTTGCCATCCCAACTTATGCGTCGGGTGGGTCCTGACCTAGAACTTGAAGCCGAACGAGAGCGGGATGAAGCTCGTGTTGTTCTCGTCGGTGAAGATGGTGTGGTAGCGCGCTTCGACGAACGTCTCGAACCCGCTCAGGTTGAACGTGAAGCCGCCGCCGAGGTTGATGCCGAACTTGTTCTCGGAATTGCTGATGTCCACGTCGCCAAACTCGGCGGACGCGCTCACGTGATAGAGCCCGAGTCCCCCGATGACGAATGGTCGGGCCGTCTTCGCCGCG
>DASUTR010001004.1:0-4041 GCA_036374535.1 Polyangiaceae bacterium | reverse complement strand
GGCCGCTTTCCCACCGCACCTGCGGGATTGGGTCGGGGTTCGGCGTTCGTCTCGGTTACGAACGGATCTTCGGCATTCAGTCGAGGCTCGCCGATGAATCGCTCGATGCGCTCGCCTACGCGTTTCAGTCGGAGCTCGAATTCGAGTTTCGCTTCGACGCCGTCAGCATCACACCTCACGCCGGTTTTGCGTGCCGGCACTTCGAGCTCGACGGAAATTACGTTCCCGATCCAAGTTACAAGATGCTTACGCTCGGTCTCGACGCTGGGCTTCGCGCGGGAATTTTTCTGTTCGAGCTCGGTGTAGCGGCGCACGTCATGCTCGACGCGGGCTCACTACAGTCCTCCGATTGGTTTCCGAACGCGACCGGCTTCGGCTGGCAGGGCGAAGGGCGCCTCGGCGTCGCGCCCCTGCCGTGGCTCGATATTTTCGGGCTAGCCGAGTACGAGCCCTACGCGTTCGATCTGCATCCCGAGAAGTCGGGGAAAAAGGGAGTCGCTCAGGGCTCGTACGATCGCTACTTGCGCTTCGGCCTGGGCGTCCGCTTCGACGTTCCGGCCCGTCGCACCGCGAAATAAGCCGGATCCTCGGCGTTCGCCGGCTTGGGCGGGCGCGTGAGCCGAATCGCGCGGCAGGGTGCACCTAGCTCGCGGGTGATCGGTTCAAGCTTCTTCTCGTCTCCGCTCGGCTCGGGTGCGCGCGGGTCGGCGCGTGAGAGCGCGCGCGCGGCGGTTCCCGTTCTCCGTGGTCGGAGCGCGAATAGGGGCGGAGCATTTGCGGGTGGCGCTGGTGGGGTGGAGGGTGGGCGGTAAGGGCGGCTCGAGCGTTCGTGGTTCGCTCGAGCCGCCTGGACCCGTTCCGGGGCAAGGGCGGCGCTCCGTCAGTGCCTCTCCGGCTACGAGTTGCGTGCGCTTACTCCGACGCCGTGCGCGTCGCCTCCACGGGTACGTGCCCCGGCGAGTAGCGCGCTATCCCTCTCAGCGCGTCGGAAACAAGATGCCGGCGAACTCCGCGCCGCCGGCGCCTACCTGGACGCAGTAGCCGTCTGCTCGGATCCCGGGGAGGGGAGCGCCGGCGTTGGCCACGCAGGAAATGGTCTGGCCGTTCACGCGCAACGTTCGGCCGGCTTGAAACTCCCAGCACACGATGCGCGGATCCGTCTGCGTAGGGCTGTAGTTTCGCACTTCGTAACAGCCCGCCGCGGTTCCGAGCGGCTCGACGCGGTAGCCGTCGCCTCCGGGGGCAACGTTCGTCGGGCTCGTGCAGATCCCCTCGCAGGGGGAGGCGAGGCACTCGCGCGCGGTGCAAAATTCACCCGTCGGGCAGGCGTCGTTGCAGCCGCCGCAGTGGTCGGGATTGGTGTCGAGGTCCGCGCATTCGACGCCACAGAGAGTCTGATCTGGCGGACAACCGCATTCGCCGTCCGAGCAGATTTGATTTCCGGGGCACACCTCGCCGCATTCGCCGCAATGATTTTTGTCCGTCTGCGTATCGACGCACGCGTTGCTGCACTCCGTGAGGTCCGGCGGGCACGTGCATTCGCCTGCGTCGCAGATCTCGTTGTTGACGCACGCGATGGTGCACATGCCGCAGTGCTTCGCGTCGGTATCGAGATTCGAGCAGTGCCCGCTGCAGTTTTCGAGTCCCTCGGGGCACACGCACTCCCCGTCGGTGCAGGTTCCCCCTTCGCACGGGTAACCGCAGGCTCCGCAGTGCGTGTTGCTCGTATCGAGGTTCGCGCAAACGTCGCCGCACTGTTCTTCGCCCATGGGGCAGACGCACTCGCCCATTTCGCAGGTGGCCGTCTCGGGACAGGCGTTTCCGCAGGCTCCGCAGTGCTCGAGGTCACTGTCCACGTTGACGCACGAGTCGTCGCACAGCGTCCGACCGCGCGTACAGACGCACTCGCCTTCGTCGCAGGCCGCGCCTGCGGGGCACTCGTTGTCGCAGCTGCCGCAGTTCGCGCCGTCCGTCTGGGTGTTCACGCACGCTTCGCCGCACGGCTCTTCGCCGTCGCCGGGACACACGCACTCGGCGTTCTCGCAGCTCGCCGCCTCCGGGCAAGCGGTATCGCAAGCACCGCAGTGAGCGTCGTCGCTCCGCGTGTTGACGCACTCGGTGCCGCAGAGAGTGCCGCTCGGGCAGGTGGCGCCCGTGCCGCCGGTCTCCGCGCCCGCGCTTCCACCGTTGCCAGCGGCCGCGCTGCCGCCCGCGCTGGTCCCGCCGCTGCCATTGCCCGAGGCACCCGAGCTCGAGCCGCCGTTGGTCGAGCCGCCGCTGCCCGACATGCCGCCCATCGCGGCGGCGTCGTCGCCGACGTCGTCGAACAGCTCGTCCGAAGGGCTGCCACAGCCGAACGCCAGCAGAACGCCCGTGGCTAGTACGAGCGCAGCGCCCGCGCGGCTCGAGCGACGGGTCCCCCGCCTGGGACCGTGGATGGAGGGCGAAGGCGAGAGGAAGATGCCGACTAATTACCCGCCCGTTCGGCTTCGTCAACACCTTAACGATCGCTGCATCGTGCAACGGCGCCGTGTCCGTCCGCTCGTGCCCACGTTCGCACGACCCGGCCCTGGATCTTTGCAGTGACAGCGCGGAGTTTCCCTCGAATCTCCACGAGCCCGCTGCGCTGACGAGATCATTCTCGTCCCATGCAGGTACGCTTCGACACAGGGCACGAGCGTTGGCACGAGCGGCGCATCGCGAGCTTTCGCTACGCTTGCCGAGGCATCGAGCGACTCTTCGCGGAGCCGAATGCGCGCCTCCACGCCGTCGCGACGCTTGCCGTGGCGCTCGCCGGGGCAGGGTGCAGATTGAATGCGTTCGAATGGGCGCTCGTCGTCACGGCGGCCGCGGCGGTCTGGGTCGCCGAAGCGCTGAACACCGCGCTCGAAGTGCTCGCGAACGCCGCCGTTCCCGAACGACATCCGCTCGTCGCCGAAGCGAAGGATCTGGCGGCGGGCGCCGTGCTGCTTTCTCGCTCGCAGCGACGATGATCGGAGCGTTGGTGTTCGTCCCGAAGGTCTGGGCGCTCATGACGTAGATCTTGCGCCGAGCGACCTTGCGAAAGAGAACCCGAATCGCCTAGGGTAGCGCAGGTCCTATTCGGGAGTGGAGGTGTCGGTGCTCGTCAGGAATAAGAAGCGGTTCAGCGCTCCGTCGGCCGTAGTTCTCGCGGGCGCCCTCGGGCTCGTGGCTTCGGAAGTGCGAGCAGAGACGAGGGTCGAGCTCGGCATGAGGACGGGCTACGCGGTTCCCATCGGCAAGGCCGCCGAAAACGCGACGCTCGACATGAACGAGGGGATCGCCGGTCAGATTCCGTTGTGGTTCGACCTGGGTGCGCGCATCGGAGAGCGCGTTTTCGTGGGTCCCTACTTCAGCTACGGGTTCGGGATCCTCGGCGAAAGCCTCGCCGACGATTGCGACGAGGCGCAAAGTCAAGGCGAAGCGGTCGGCATCGATGTCAGTTGTTCGACGACGGACATGCGGCTCGGCGCTCAAGTCCTCTACCACTTCGGCCCTCCGAACGAGACGCACCTTTGGCTCGGCGGCGGCATCGGATACGAATGGTGGAGGTTCAGTCAGAGCCTCGAGTCGTCCACCGCGCAGGCGACGCTCAGCGTCACCGCGCATGGCTTCGAGCTCTTGAACCTTCAGGTCGGCGGTGATTTCCCGCTGAGCGAGCATTTCGCCCTCGGGCCGTTCATGGCGTTCACGCTCGCTCAGTACGGAAAGGCGAGCGGAGATTGTTCCGGTGACTGCTCGGGCGTGAGCTCGAGCAGCGATTCCATCGACGACAAGAGCCTTCATCAGTGGCTGTTTTTCGGGATCCGCGGAACCGGACTTCCGTAGCGAGGGACGACGCAAGTCGCGCCATTCCGCTCGAATTGCGCCGAGGAGTGACGCAACTCGAGCCGGGCCTGCGAACCGTCGTTGAATGCGGTCGCGCGAATTTCGGCGTCTGCGAGCAACATCCCTTGGGACGAACCTAGGAAGCTCCTGGATCGGGTCTTGCATCGAGGTGCGAAGACGGCGTGTCGGGTC
>DASUTR010001003.1:0-7116 GCA_036374535.1 Polyangiaceae bacterium | reverse complement strand
GCTACGACGCCGTGTACGTGCAGCGCGACCCGTTTCCGACCGCGATCCTACGCCTCTTACGGCGGCAGAACCCGCGCATCGTCTACGAATTCGAAGACGCGTTCGAAGCCACGAACCCCTTCGTCGAAAAGCGCACGCTCGTCCACCGCACGCTCATTCGTTATCAGCTCGGCTTGTTCCGCGGCATGGTGCAGACCGCTCGGCACGTCATCGCGAGCAACCAGTGCGTCGCCGACGAAGCGCTCGGCGAAAACCCGAACGTCACCGTCCTCTGCGAGCCCATCGACTACGAGCGCTACAGAGTGCTCCCGCCGAAAACGAACCGCGACGAGCTCGTGATCGGCTGGATCGGCAGCCCGTCGACGACCTCGTTCCTGCACTTCGCGCGCGAGCCCCTGCAAAAGCTCTGCGAAAAATACCCGAAGCTCGTCGTGCGCGTCATCGGCGCGGGCGACCACCTGGAGCTACCCGGCGTCCGCGTCGACAAACGGCCCTGGAGCGCCGAAACCGAAGTCGCCGAGCTCGCGACCTTCGACGTCGGCATCATGCCCCTCTCGACCGACCCCTTCTACCGCGCCCACCTCGGTCACAAGATGATCCAATACATGGCCGTGGGCATTCCCGTCGTCGCGTCGCACACGACCATCAACGCAACCGTCGTCGAGCAGGGAAAAAACGGCTACCTCGTGAAGAACGACGACGAATGGGTCGAGACACTCTCGAAGCTCCTCGAAGACGCGGAGCTCCGGAAGCGACTGGGCGCTGCGGGGCGGAAGATGGTGGAGGAGCGGTTTGCGCTCGAGCGGCAGGCGGAGGTGCTCGCCGGGGTCTTCCGTGACGTCGCTCGCAGTGCGTAGCGACGCGCGGCCGGAAGCGTCCGGAATTGCGACGATTCCTGCGCCTGGTATAGAGCAATCCGAAAATCACCGATGACGCGCCGGAGGCTGCTCCAGCTACTCGCCTCGGCGGTCGCGACCGTCGTGCTCGGCTATTTCGTGGTCTCGAGCTTGTCGATCGGGGACTTCGAAGCTCTGGCGCGCGACTTCGATTTCCGCAGTCTCCTGCTCGCCTTCGCGCTCTACGTCGGCGCGAACGTGGTTCGCGCCTTTCGGTTTCGGTTGCTCGTGGGGGGCGGGGTTTCGGCGCGCGCGTTTTTGCGCATCATTTTCGTGCAAAACTTCATGAACACGTTCCTCCCGCTCCGAGCGGGCGAAGTTTCGTACGTCTACATGGTCCACCGCACCGGCAACGTCACGGCCGGGCGCAGCGTCGGCTCGCTGCTCGCCGCGCGTGCCCTCGATTTCCTCGCCGCGGTGCTCGTGCCGCTCGTCATCAGCCCCTTTTCCCGCGCGTTCGCCACGAGCGGCCTCGTTCTCCTTTGGCTCGGTGCGTTCGTGCTCGTGGGCTCGGCGCTTCTCGCTCTCGCCGTCACGCGTGCGGAACCGATTGCCGACTATCTATCGAAACGGCTGAGCTCGCGACGAGCCTGGCTCGTGCGTGCCGGGACGCTCCTCGGTGACACCTTGCGCTCCTTGGGCCAGCTCCGGGAACGCAACGTCCTGTCCCGCGTCGTGCTCCTTTCTCTTTCGTGCTGGCTCCTCATCTACGCGTCGGGGTACGCGCTGCTCGCGGGCACGGGGCTCGAGCTCTCGCTCGCCGATGCGGTATTTGCTTACGGTTTTCCCGTGATCGCGTCGATGACGCCGCTCTACATGCTGGGTGGCTTCGGCGTCTACGAAGGCTCGGTCGGTGCCGGGCTCGCCATGGTCGGCGTCGCCGTCGGCGCAGCGCTCGCGAGCGGAGTGCTCCTGCACGTCGCGGAGCTTTCGTTCGTCGTCGTCCTGTTGTTCGCCGCGCCCCTGCTCGGGCGTCAGAGCGCTCCTGCGGAGTCGGCGTGAAAGATTGGGACGCGTTCTGGGCTCTCGACGCCGAAACTCTCTCGGTAGGGCCGAGCACCATGTCGCGGCTGCGCGTCGTGATGCCGCTTTTGCGACGCTACGCCCGTCCCGGCGCCTCGCTGCTCGACGTTGGCTGCGGTACTGGGCTCCTGCTCGCGAAAGCGGCAGGGCTCGGTACGTTCGGCCGCCTCGTCGGCATCGACGTTTCCGAACGCCCGCTCGCGCTCGCGAAACGAGCGTGTCCGAGCGCGCGTTTCGTCGTCACCGACGTGTGCCAGGCGCCGCTCGACGAGCGCTTCGATCTCGTCACATCCATGATGACGCTCGATCTCGTGCCCGACGAAGAGAGCGCCGCGCGGAACGTCGCAGCCATGGTCGAACCCGGCGGGCACCTCATCGTCGTCGTCCAGCATCGCGCGGAGTATGGAAGCGAGCTCGATCGACGCTATGGAGTGCGCCGCCATGACGCCGCGAGCCTGGCGGCCCGCTTCGCGCCGCACGGCCTCGAGCCCGTCCGCATGTTCAGCTGGGGATGGCCGCTGTTCCACCTGTACTACGGGCTGCTCGACAAGAGCGGGGCCGGCGTGACCGGTTCGGGCGCCGTTTCGACCCCGCTGCGCCGCGTTGCGTCTCTCTGCTTGCCGTTGGTCTTTCGCTTCGACGACGTCTTTACGTGGACCAATCGCGGGCGGGTGTTGTTCGGCGTATTTCGAAAGCCGGCGGCTCGCCACGCCGCTCCGTGAGTGATTCAGTCGCGACTGCGATGTCGCGGCGCCCGGCAGCGCGCCGGCAGCTTGGTCGTCCGCTCCAGCGTGAGCTTCTTGTTTTTTTCCACCAATTGCACGGCGCAGCCGTCATCGAGCATCTTTTCGAGCTGCTTGTTGTCGTACACCGCGGCGTTCCTGACGACGAACGCGTAGCGCTTGCCGTGCTGGACCGCGTCCAAGATGTCCGGCAGCGTGCCTGACGGCGCCTGGGGGGAAGTGGCGATGAGCTCGTCTTTCAAGTAGACGCCGTAGACGGCCTTCAACGACCGGACGCGGATCTCTTCCAGCGTGTCGGCGGGGGGCAGCTTCTCCATGATCGGAAGATTTCGCTTGTAGGCGTCGTTCACGATGTTCCGGACGTTGCGAATCTTTTCGAACGTATTGCTCAGAGTGCCGTAAGCGCGCGCAAAGGGAACGACGCTGGCGAGAACGCAGGCGAGCGGCACCGCCCAGACGCCCCAGCGCGGCCGCGCGTCGAAAAAGCGTTGCCAGGAATCGCGCGCGTACAGTCGCCAGAGCTTCGCGATGGTTTCGGCGAAATAGAGCCCCACGGCCGCGCAGAAGAGGGGACCCACCGGATCGAAGTAACGCGGTTGAAATCGCGTCCAGAGCACGATCGGATTGATGCCGCGCACCAGGAACGTGAGAAAGAACAAGAACGCCACCGGAACGATCAAAATGATGCGTCGCCGACGATCGGGAGTGACGAGCAGTCCGAGGGCGCTCGGGACCCACATCCAGAGCAGCATCTGCCAGGGTTGCGTCAGCTGCACGTAGCGCTCGAAGAGCTCGATGAACGTGGCAGTGGCCCTGCCGTGCGCTTCCTCGACGATCGCGAGGCGGCTCGCGTAATCGGTCGTCAGAGCGAAGACGAGCGTTTCGATGCCGATCGCGACGATGGGAATGGCCGTCAGCAAGAGACCATCGCGGATGCGGCGCCTGCTCAGCCAAACGCAGGCGAGGATGCCCGGCGCGAACAGCAGGTTCGACTCTTTGATGGTGTAAGACCAGACGAGCGCCAAACCCACCCCGACGAGCCACCGAATGCGCGTCCGATCGTCCGCGTCGTGGTAGCGGAGCAAGAGATACGAAACGATGATGATCGCGGTCGCACCGAAGCCGTCCGGCAAGAGCTGGCACGAGCCCTGATCCATGCCCGTGAACAGGACGCGAAGAATCGCTCCAATGACTCCGGCCGCCCTTCCTGCGAGCCGCCGCCCGATCAAATAGACGAACAGCACCTGCACGAGACCCGCGGCGGCCGGAGCCACGTAGTAGACGTACGGGCTCCGGCCGAACAGAAGCTGCGAGAAATAGACCGGCACGTTGATGCCGTACCGGGCCATGTGGTGCGTCCAGGTCGCGTGGCTGAAGTCGTTGTCGTAGAACCACTGCCTAACGAAGTGCCACTTGGTGATCGTGTCTTCGTAGAACTCGATCTGCGTGGCTCGTATCCAGCGTACGGCCAGGCACAACGCCGAAAGCGAAAGCAGAATGACGACCTCCTCCCAGAAGGTCCTCGTCATGCGTTTTCGCAGACCCGAGAACATGCGGCCGACAATGGTCGGTTTGGGCTCGCCGGCCGTTGTTGCGTCGGACTTGCTCATGCCGAAAACGTCGTTTATCGAGCGAGAGGGGTCAGCGCTTCCGTTGGAGCCGAGACCCGGAGGGCACCGCGGCGCTTCCGCGCCCCTTATGCCATACCCGTCCGCCGCCGAGCAAACCAGCACCATTCGGGATCGGTCGCGCTCCACGGACGCGCGCGCCGGCCGTGCGCGGTGATATGCGGAGATTGGCGCAGGCGTCGGCGCTAGGGGGAGCCGCCCGTATACCGCGCCGGATCAGCGACGAACCGCTCGCGGCACATTTCCGAGCAGAAGTAGACGGTGCGCCCCTCGTGAGTCGCTCGCGGCGTCGAATCCGTGACGCGCACGTTCATCGAGCAGACGGGATCGATTGCAGTCGTCGCGGGCTCGGGCGGAGCGGCGTCGGCTTCTTCGGCGGCAACGGCCGATGCGGTCGGTGCGGCCGACGCGGCGGGCGCAGCCGAGGCCTCGCTCGCGGGCGGCGCGCTCGATTTCGGCGCGGGTTTCGTCGCGGGTGCCTTGAGGCCGACGACGTGACCCACGAGCGCATCGAGCTCTTCGGGGGTGAGACCGCCGTAGCTCGGCATGCGCACGTCGTGACCGGCGACGAGCTTCGCTTCCGGCGCGACGATGGATTCGCGCACGTAGGCCGCGTCCGCCGTGATTTCTCCGCCGCTCGCGAGCTTGACGCGCCGCCCGACGAGGCCCTCGAGCGGCGGCCCGAGCGCGGCGCGAGCGTGGCACGCACCGCAGGCGAGCGACGCATAGAGCTCCTCACCGCGGTTCGGACTCGGAATGGTGGGAGGATGGGCGAGCGACGTCCCTGCGAGCGTTCTGGTGTCGCGGACGAGTCGCTCGAGCGCGTCGTTGCTGTCGCTTTCGTAGATTCCGCGCACGCCTCCCTGGGTGTCGACGAGGAAAAAAAGCTTGGAATGGCCGATGTCTTTTTCGCCCGGTTCGACGATGACGAACATGGATGCCGCGAAGCTCGCGAGTCCCTTCTGATCGGTCGCGAGCAGTATCCAGCGGGGTTCCGCGGGTCGCCACTCCGTGGCGTAGCGCTTCAAGGCTTCGGGGGTGTCGCGCGCCGGATCGACCGAGAACGACACGAAGCGGAGAGCGGGACTCTGGAGTCGGTGCTGGAGTACCGTCATCCTCGCCGTGATGAGCGGACAGATCGTCGTGCAGCTCGTGAAGATGAAATCGGCGATCCAGACGTGCCCGCGCAAGTCGGCGGTCGTCGTCGCGCGTCCGTTCTGATCCACGAACGCAAAGGACGGGATTTGCCAGAGTACGGGAAGCGCCCCGCTCGCCGGCGCGGACGGCGCCGGCCCAACGCTCGTCGCTCGCGCGCCGCGCGCACCGCGGCTCGCGGCAATGGCGAACGCGATGGCGAACGCCGCGACCGCGGCGGCAAGAGTCGACAGGACGAGCGTGCGCCGGCTCATGGCCCGCGAGCCTAGCGCAGAATCACTCCTTCGAGCCTAGCCCGAAGTCTTCGCCGAGCGATTCGCCCTTCGGCGTGGGCAGCGCCTCGCCGTTCGGTCCGTCGCGCCGGACGACGACCGTTTGTCGAGAGGCCGTGTCTTCGTTTTCTCGAGCGACGACGGTGACGACGTTGATGCCCGAGGAGAGCTCCACGTCGAAGGAAAATTCGAGTTTCTTGGGATCCGCGGCCTTGCGATTCGACTGGTAGAAGACCTTGCGCGGGCCGACGAAAACGAAGACATCCTGCACGCGGTCGCTGTCGACGGCTCGCCCCGTGATTCGCACCTTCGACTCGCGCGTCGCGAGCGTCGCGGGCGCGACCTCGAGCAAGGGTGGGGAGTGCGACAGCACCGGATCGAACAGCACTTTGGCGCCGCCCGTCGCTCCGTCACGAAGCGCGCGAGTTTCCACGAATCCGAAACGCGCGTCGCCGAGGCTCACCTTCGTGAAATCGCCGAACGTCGCCAGGCGCTCGAGCACGGAACCCTTGCCGAGCTGTCCGACGATGGGCGCGGCGGCGAGCGGCTGTCCACGAACCGGAGCGACGGCCGTCGTCGAAACGAGCCCGCTCGCCTTGACGAGAGGGATCGGCGCTTTGACGACCGGAAGCTTCGCCTTCTCGCTCGACACCACGCGAAGATCGCGATCCACGACGCTGAGCTCGAGCGTCGCGTTCTGCTCGGTCAGCGAATCGAGCGCGTCGAACGTGAACGAGACGTTCCTGAGATCGTTCGGCTTCATGTTCGACACGTCGAAGCGGCCCGCGTGGAGCAAGAGCCCGTCCCCGGTCAGGTTCCTGAGGTTCGCTTGCGTCTCGAACGACGTGCCTTTGCCCGCGTTCTTAGCGGTCAGGTAGATGGTCACGCCCTCGCCGGTCGCGATTTGGCCGTCGCCGTTGCCGGGCCGATTGTCCGCGACCTGGTAGTTGTAGGCGAAGATCGGCTTCGGCAGCGCCGTGATGGTGGGACGGAACTCCGCTTCGTTCGGCGGCTCCGCACCCTCGGCCTTGAAGCGAATGCGCACGATGTCGGCGCGCGTCTCGGCGTCGCGGGGAAGGCGGCAGATGCGCTTCGCGTCCTGGGGAAGCGGCTGCGACGAGCCCGGCTTGCGTCCCTCGACCTCACAGAAGCCGAGCGGCACCGTCACCGACTTCGTCTCGCCCGGCATCACCCGGCCGATCGCGAGCTCTTTCTCTTCCCAGTACGAGCCGTCGCTCTTCGTGAGCCCGTGAAGCTGGTAGACGGGTACTTTGCCCTTGTTCCGCACGCTGACGGTCAGGTTCAGCGAATCGCCGGCCGTCACCGCGTCGTTCGGGCGATCCGTCGAGACCTTCACCTCGTAGTCGCTCGGATTGAGCCCCCCGGAGTAGGTCTTCGG
>DASUTR010001002.1:0-16472 GCA_036374535.1 Polyangiaceae bacterium | reverse complement strand
GGGCTACGACGACAATGCTACACGGGCGCGATGCAGGGTTTGAAGTTCGACGCGGCCGGCCTGATCCCGGCCATCGCCCAAGATCGTGCGACGGGGGAGATCCGCATGATGGCGTGGATGAACGAAGAGGCGCTCGCGAAGACGCTCGAGACGGGTCTTGCGACCTTCTATAGCCGCTCGCGGCAGAAGCTCTGGGTGAAGGGCGAAACCTCGAACCACCGACTGCGCGTCGAAAGCGTGGTCGCCGACTGCGACGGCGACACGCTGCTTCTCCTGGTCGAACCGGAGGGCCCGAGCTGTCACACCGGTCGCCCGAACTGCTTTTTCCGTCCGCTCGGCCCCGAGGGACCCGTGGAAACGGAGAGCGAGGCACTTCCATATCTGTTCGAGCTCGAGTCGGTGCTGAAAAGGCGCCAGGCGAGCAGCGCCGACAGGAGCTACACGCGCTCACTCCTCGACGGCGGCGCGGCCAAAGTCGGCGCAAAAATCGGCGAGGAGGCGCAGGAGCTCGTCGCGGCAATTCACGGCGAAACGAACGATCGCGTCGCCAGCGAAGCCGCCGACGTGCTCTATCACGTGCTCGTGGCGCTTCGCCTGCGGGACGTCGCGCTGCGGGACGTCGTCCGAGAGCTCGTTCGCCGATCGTCGCAATCCGGGCACGCCGAGAAGGCCGCGCGAAAACCGCCGGTCGTTTGACTGTAGGAAAGCCCCCCGGCTATCGTAACCCTTCGACGAAATGTCGAAGAAGGTCCTGATCTTCGAGAGCGACGCGAGCTTCGCGAGCGAGCTCCGCGGAGGCTTTTCTCGTTTGGGGTTCGACGTGACCGTCGTCGACGATTCCACGCAGGGCCTTCAGGCGGCGGCGCGCGATCGCCCGGACTTGATTCTGCTCACGGTGGAGCTGCCGCGCTCGAACGGTTTCTCGGTCTGCAACAAACTCAAACGAGACGCGGGGCTTCAGGCGGTCCCGGTGCTCATTCTGAGCAGCGACTCGACCGAAGAGACGTTCGACCATCATCGGCGCCTCCGCGGCCGAGCCGACGACTATCTGAAGAAGCCGGTCGCCTTCGACGCCCTCATCGAGCGAGCGAAAAAGTTCGTTACGTTCGACACCCTTCCGGTCGAGACGGATCCGGCGAGCGGCGCTGCGATCGTCTCGGACGACGAAATCCTCATCGACGAGCTCGACGTGCTCCCGAGCAACGGCGCAGGCACCCCCGAGCCGAACGCGGTGACCGCGGACGACGTCGTCGAGGTGGCGCCCGGCAGCATCGCGCCGCCGAGCGACGCGCCGTCCGACGACGACATGATCATCGTCGACTCGGTGTCCATCGCGCCCGTCTCGATTGCGCCCGCGTCGGTCGCCCCCGCGTCGGACGCGCCCGCGTCGGTCGCGCCCGCATCGGACACCCCCGCGTCGGTGACCCCCGCCGAGCTCGAGAGCCCGCCTATTTCGGCGCTGCCGAGCGAGGGAAGCCTCGATCCCGGGGACGAAGCGCCCACGATCGGGGTGCAGTCGCTCGTCCGCCCCCCCACCGCGCCGCCTTCGATGCGGCCCGCGTCGCGCGGGCCTTCCCAGGCTCCCCGAGCGAGCGACGGTGCGGAAGCGGCGCGCTTCCGCGAAGAAATCGAACGTCAAAAAGCCCGAATCCGCGAGCTCGAAGAGAGCGAACGCGCCGCGTCCTCCCGGGCCGCGGAGCTCGACGAGCAGCTCAGGCGTGGAGCGGGCCGTGACGCGGAGGTTCAGCGCCTGCAGCGCGAGCTCGACGAGGTGAAAGCGAAGGGCGCTTCGGGAAAGAGCACCGGCTCGGCGCGCGAGTTTCTGGATCTGCGCGAGCAGCTGAACAAGAAGGACAAGGAGATCCTCGAGCTCCGCGACCAGCTCACGCACAAGGACAAGGGTCTGCTCGCGCTCCGCGACGGCCAGCTCGGGCTCGAACGCGAAAAAGCCGACCTCGTCGATCGCATCGCCGAGCTCGAGAAGGGCCTGACCGAAGCGAGCAAGCGCGAAGAAGCCGCCAAGAACGACAAGGAGCAGGCGAGCAAGCGCGCCGAAGACTTCAAGCGCAAGGGCGAGAAGATCAAGGTGGACCTCGACGCGGCGACCGCCGAGCTCGCCGAGAAGAAGACCGCGTACGAAAGCGAAATCGCTCAGCGCGACGCGCGCGAAACGGCGCTCCGCTCGGATCTCGAGGAAGCCAAGCGCCGCGCCGAAGCGGAGCTCGAAGCGGCCGTCCAGACCACCGAAGAGCAGGGCAGAAAGCAGCTCGAAGAAGCGCTCTCGCGGGCCCGGGCAGAGGCCGAAGCGGAGCGTTCCCGCGCCGAGGAAACGGCGCGTTCGGCCGCGCGCGCGGAAGCGGAAAGAGCGTTCGACGAAAAGCTCACCGAAGCATCACGCGCCCACGACGACGCGCTCGCCAAACTCCGCACTCAAGCCGAAGCGGCCGCCGACGAGGCGCGCCACGAGCGCGACGATCTCACGAACCGCATCTCGGCTCTCGAAGCCGAGCTCCAGGCGGAACGCGAGCAAGCCGCGGCAGAACGCACGCGCGCCGCAAGCGTCGCATCGCGCGTGGAAAAGCTCGAAACGGAGCTCCGGGCCGCCGGCGACGAGCTCGAATCGTTCCGCGACACCGCCGCGCAACGGGCGAAGAGCATCCAAAAACTCGAAAATTCCTTGGAAGCAAGCCGCACCGAAGCCGACAACGCGCGAAAGGCGCTCGGCGCCGAACAAGAAAAGCTCTCGCGCTGGAAGTCCCGCTTCGACGCGAACGACGCCGCCCTGGAAAAAGCCAAAGACGCGCTCGCTGCCGTCCTCGCGAAGATCGAAGAAGCCCAGAAACGCGACGACTGACGGTCACTCTACCGGAACGCCCTACACTCCATGGGGCGTTCTTTTTTACCGCCAAGGCGCGGGAGGGAGCGGAGAGCCGCTACCGGATTTTTTGGGTGCGACCAACGCGCGCCGCCGTTTTCAATCTGCAGCGCACCGCGCCACGACTCTGTCGGAATGGAACGGTGACGAAGCGTCGGGCGACCAACCCACAAAAAATATTCCGATAGCGGTCTTCCTGCCCCTCTGGCGCCTTTGCGGTAAATTCCGAACGTGCCCGAGCTCCCGAACGTAGGACGAGGTCAGCGCGGAGGGGGCCCGTAGAGGGAGGCTCGTTTGTGCATGTAGCCGTAGGCGCCGCCGAGGGGCCAGACGATCTCTTGGAGGAGGTTGCCCTGGGCGTCGACCTCGTGGAGCACGCCTTGAGTGGAGTACGCGACCACGGTGTTTCCGTTCGGCAGGCGCTGCACGTCGCCGAGTTGGATGTTCGAGATGCGAGGCATCGCCGTGTACGTCCAAACTCGCGTAGCGGTCATGCCGCCGAGGTCGAGCACGAGCTCGTGCGCCACCGAACCGCTTCCGCCCATCATGGGTCCGTTGTTGAAGTAAACGAACCGATCGAGCCCGAGGACGTCGATGCCGTGCTGGCGATCCCAGGACGACCCGTCGCCGGTGAAATCGCTGGTCGTGCCGCCGAGCACCCAGACGACCTCGCCTTCGAGCGTGATCTTCGTGTAGTTGTCGTGGTTGTCGTCCGAGAAGATGAGCGTCTGGTCCTCCGGCGAGTACTCGACGTGGTTCACGTGACAGGCCCCGGTCGCACCGTGGGCGTCGCGTGCGTTGATGAGCGATTCGATGCGGCCGTCGGCGTAGCGCCGCTTGATCGTCGGGCAGTCCTGGTCGTGCCCGTAGAAGATCACCGACTCGTCCGGCAGGACGGTGATCTGGTGGTCCTGGATGCCGAACTCCTCGCTCAGGTCCTCGTCGATGAGCCCGTCCATCGAGACGCGGTGGATGTTGGCGACGTTCCCGCTCGTATTCATGTTGTCGCTGCCGTTGATCCACATCCATTTGCCGTCGTAACTCTGGCGGACGCCCGTCACGAAGTTGCCGACGCGCACCGCCCACACGAAATCACCGTCGGCGTCGAGGATGTACGCAGGCGCATTGGGACCGCCGTTCGCCTGGTACTGGCCGGTCTGGAAGTAGCCGCCGAAGAGCGCTTCCCGCCGGACGTTCGTCACGTCGAGGGTCGGTAGGATGTTCGGGAGCGCTCCCGTCATGATGGTCTGATCGGGGCCGGCGCATTCATTGGCGCCGCTGCCGACGACGATGCGGAAATGGTACGCACGCGACTGCTTCATGCCGAGCAGCAGCGTGCGGTAGTTCGGCTCGGCAAGATCGACCGGCGCGGTCATGCCGTACGCGGTGTCGAGGCCGAACTCGATGCGCGCGCGATCGAGCCCCTGCAAATCGGTCGTAAAGGTCACGATACCGACCGTCGCGATCGCGCTCGAGATCTCGCTCTTCGACGTGATGGTACAGCTCGCCGTTGCGCCCGTCCCGCCGGTGGCCGAGCCGCCGGTGGCCGAGCCGCCCGTGGCCGTCCCGCCGGTCGGCGAACCGCCGGTGGTGGTCGAGCCGCCCGTTGGCGAACCGCCCATCGCGCTCCCTCCGGTGTTAATATTTCCACCGCTCCCGGAAGCAGCCCCCGACGAACCCCCTCCGCCGCCCGAGCCGCCGCCGTCCGAGCTCCCTCCACCGCTGCACGCGGCAGCTCCTGCAAACGTCATAAATCCAAACAAAAACGGTAGCTTATATTGCATCGGTGCTCGTGGGTTAGGGTCGCCGCGGGCGGCCGCGAAGGATAACGACTTCGTATAGTCGTTCCGCTGCGCCATCCCAGGCGGAGATGCTCAGCCAAAGAGCGAGCGCGGCCGTCGCAAATTGCGTCGACCCAGCAAGAAAGCGAGAACGGAAAGCACGATTGCGAAAAGCGGGCTCGCTCGGCCGCCCGCAACGCGACAGCCGCATCCGTCGCCGCCTTCTTCGCGCGAGCCGCTGCGCGCGCCGCCCGACGGCGCGCCGCCCCGTCCCGGCTCGCCCGCCGTGCCGCCGCTCCCGCCGCCGCCCGAACACGTGTCGTCCGAGTTCGTTCCGCCTTCGCCGGCGCCGCAACTCCCGAACACCGCGCAAGTCGACGGCCATGACGCGTTGCACGCGCCCGTCGAGGAGGTGCACGAGGGACAGTCGAGAGGTCCGCTCACCGCGCGCAGATCGAGCAGCGGAGTGAGCGGGTCGGAATCGGTGAGCTCGAAATCGGCGCTCTCGGCGAACCCGAGTGAAAATCCGCGTTCGTCTTGCCGCGTACAAACGTAGAGGCCCGACTCCGTCCACGAGAGGCACGAAACCGATCCTTCGTAGACCTTCGTGAACGTGAAGTCGCTCGTGCTCGCCCGGTAGATGCCGAGCACCGTCGGATCGACGAAACGACCGGGATCCACGGGATCACCGTAGCCCGCGACGACCTCGCTGCCGTCGGGCGAAAGCGCGAGGCCGAGGAGCTTCGCCGGCAGGCGGAGGACTTCACGAAAGCTCGCCCCGCCGTCGTCCGACACGAGGAGCCCGTCGTTCGCTTCGTAGACTCCGTCGACGCTCTCCGCCGAATCGGTGCGAACGAGCACGAGGTCCGCGTCGTCGGGACCGACGGCGGCGATGTACGGGTATTCGTCCGGACCCACGTCGAACACCGTGGTGGACCAGCTCTCGCCGCCGTCCGACGAGCGAGCGAAGAGGGCGCCCGCGGCGCGGCCGAGCGCCGTCGCATAGAGGCGCGACGAGTCGCTCGCGGCAACGTCGAGCGTGATTCCGAACGTCACCTCTTCCTCGGGCAGCGGTACGCCGAGCGGCGCGAACGAACGCGCCGCGTCGAGCGACTCGTACAGCCGATTGACGGTGCCGCCGGCGTCCCCGCGCTCCATCACGAGCGCGAGCACGCGGTCCGGTGTGCTCGCGTCGACCGAGAAATCGGCGACGGTGTCCGAGCCCTCGCCGCCGAGCACGGGGAAAAAATCGCAATACGGGGCGTCGGCTCTATTCAGGGAGCGTATGCCGCGTACGATCAGCGAGCCGTCCGGAAAGGTCGCGACGACGGGATCGATCTCGGCGTTGGCGAACGCGAACCCGAGCTCACAGACGTGCCGCCATTCGGCTCCGCGGTCGTTCGTGAGCAAGAGCCCGTACGTCGCCGCCAAGACGAGTTTTTCCGGATCGCCGCCCTGTTCGACGAGGCGCTCCGCGCGGGGGAAGCGGCCGTTGCCGTTCGCGAGCGGCGCGGCGAACGAGAGCGCGAGAGCAACACCGAAGGAAGCGGAAGAACGCAGCGGGGTCATCCTGATTTCGTAAGCTTAGCCGCGAGTTCGCGCCGTGCCCTCGATGAGGTGATGGATTCCGGGCATGAGCTGCCACGAGAAGTAGGCGTGCGGGCGCGTCGCCGGGAAGAAATCGCCCGTCAGGTGGTCGAGCAGAGGGGCGCTGCCGTCGGCGCGGACGAGCGCGTCGGGCTCGTCGTGGCCGGGATAGAATTGCTCGACGAGCTCGCGATCGGTGAGACGCCGGTCGAACGTCATGCTGCCGTCGAGCAGCGGCTCGAGCGTGCCGGACACGCGATCGTGAAACGACGCGTACGAACGCTCACCGAGGGCGGGCAAGAGCAGGCTTCGGAGCCGCGCGAGGCGCGCATCGTCCCCCGTTCGCGCCTCCAGGAGCACGCGAAACTGACCGACGATGTTCGAAAACAGCACCGCTATGTCTCCCTCGGCTTCGAGTCGAGCGCGGAAGCGCTCCGGATCGTCGAGCAACAGGTCGTCGGATTCGAATCGCAGCCGGGGGCGTGACTCCAGGGGGGCGCGCCGCAGCCGAAATGCAAACAGGTGCCGCGCGACCGGATCGGGCTCGAGGCACAACACCTCCTCGAAGCGCTCGAAGAAGAACGGCTGAAAACAGTACCCGGCGCTCGGTCCGACGAGGAGCAGTCGCTTCTCGGGCGGCTTCCACTCGTAGAGCCACTCGGCGAGCGCGAACCGAAACCCGTACCAGAGCGTCTTCGCGTAGCGAAACCCGCGCGCGTGGTAGCGCAGACCGCCGGCGGGATTCAGCCAGGGAGCGCTCACGGTTCGGTGGTCGCCGGTCGCTCGAAGCGTCGCCAGCGCCCGCCGACGAGACGCTCGTGCGGCAAGAAGCGCGCCTTGTAACGCATGCGATCGCAGTCGTCGATGAAGAGTCCGAGGTAGAGGTGCGAGAGCCCGTAGCCGCGGCACAGCTCGATCTGCTTCAAGATCGAGTAGGTGCCGATGCCGAGACGTTCGTGCTCCGGATCGTAATAGCAGTACACCGCCGAGAGCGCGTGCGCGCCGCGGTCGACGAGCGCGATGCCGGCGAGCCGGCCACCCACGCGATAGCGCATCTCGAAGCTGTCGCAGCAGGTCATCACGAGAAATTCGCGATAACCCGCGAGATCGATCTCGCCGTCGCCCAGGCCCCGCAAGAGCTTGTGGCGGTTGTAGAGCTCGACGCGCCGCTCGTCCGCGACGGGCGCCCCGAGCTCGATGTCGATCTCGCGGTCACCGCGCGCGAGCACGCGCCGCTGCGCGCGGTTCGGCGAAAATTCGTCGACGTGTAGGCGGATCGGCTCGCAGGCCCGACACGCGGGACACGCCGTTCGGTAGAGGAACATGCCTTGCCGCCGATCGCCGGCGCGTAAGCGCTCGTCGAGCTCGGCACCGAGCAACTGACGCGCCGGCACGCGCAGCGGAAGGATCGCGACGCGGCCGCCCACGTACGGGCAAGCGTGCGGCTCGTCGTAAACGACGACCTCGGGCGGGCTGCCCGGAAGAATCCGGGGCGGCGAAGCCGGGTTCGATCGAGTCACGACGACGCTCCGGGTGGCTCGAAGACGAACGGCTCCGGCAACAGCGCCGAGAGCGCGAGGGTTCGCGTGGCGCTCGGTCCAGCCGCGACGACGGTCGCGCTCATTCCGAACTCCCCCAGCACCTGGCGACACAGGCCGCACGGCATGCTGAGGGTCGGGGACTCCGTGTACACGGCGACGCGCGCGATGGAGCGTTCGCCCGCGGCGATCATGCAGCCGACCGCCGCGCGTTCGGCGCAGATCGTCGCGCCATACGAAGCGTTCTCGACGTTCGCACCCACGTAGAGGGCGCCGCTCGCGGTTTCGATCGCAGCGCCGACGCGAAACCCCGAATACGGCGCGTACGCGTGCTCGCGAGCGCCCCGAGCCGCTTCCACGAGACGGACGAGCTCGGGCGGTAGCGCGGCGCTCATGGCGGTGAGCGTAGCGCGCCCGCGATACGAGTGAGCCACCCGGTGAGAAGCGTCTCGAGCTTTTCTCGCGAAAGCACGCCCAGGGCCTGCACTTCGGCGTGATCGAGCGGGCGATCGGCGAGACCGGCGGCGAGGTTCGTGACCAGGCTCAGGGCACCCACACGAACCCCCCGATGCCGGAGCGCGATCGCTTCGTGCACGGTGCTCATGCCGACGACGTCGGCACCGAGCGTCGAAAGCATGCCGATCTCGGCGGGGGTCTCGTAACTCGGGCCGAGAACGCCCGCGTACACGCCCTCGACGAGGGGTATCGACGCGTCGCGCGCCGCATCGTGCGCGAGGGCTCGGAGCTCGGGATCGTAGATCGCGCTCATGTCCGGGAACCTCGGAAACGGCGGCTCATCCGGTCCCACGAGCGGATTCTGTCCCGTCAGGTTGAGGTGATCTCGGAGCAGCACGAGAGAACCGGGGCGCCAGTCGGCGCGCGTGGCACCCGCGGCATTCGTGAGCAGGACCGCGCGGCACCCGAGCGCCGCGAGCAGCCGAACCCCGAAGACGACCCGGGACGGCGGGTGGCCTTCGTAGAGGTGGACGCGCCCGGAAAGGCAGAGCACTCGGACGCCCGCCTGCGCCCCGGCGACGAGAGCCCCTCCGTGTCCCGCGACGCTCGGCGCGGGAAAACCGGGGATATCGCGATAGGGTACGCGCGCGGCGCCGGCGAGCGATTCCGCGAACGCCCCGAGCCCGGAGCCGAGCACCACCCCGACGGACGGCACCTCGCCGACCCGGGCGAGCACGGCGTCGCGAGCCCGCTCGATTTCCCCTGTCACGGCCCCTCCCGGATGAGCCCGAACCACGGGGCCGGTCGCTCTTTGCATGTGGCTCCGAACCGAGATACGGTCGCCGCCCTTCGAGCCGGACGCTCGTGTCCGGCTCGAGCCCTCGGAGAACAGCCGCACATGGCCAGCAAGTTCGCGCAATTTCTGAAAGACAACAAGATCGACCCCCGACGCCTGCTCGTCGCTTCGCGCGGCATCGAGCGCCTGAGAACCGAGGATAGGAAGGTCAAGCTTGCGAAGCGCCAGGCCAAGTCGGCCGCCGGCGGACAAGCGCCGGCGGAGGGCGAGGAGAAGAAGGCTCCGCAGAAGCCCCGCTCGGGCCGCCCGATCACGTCGCGCGTCGTCGAGGCCGCCACGGAGGGCAAGCCCGTCCCGGGTCCCGCCAAGAACCGACTCCTTCGCGCGCTGAACCATGTGCTCGAGCAAAAGAAGAAGCCGGCCGTGGATTTACGAGCGATTTTCTAGAGCTACGCGCCTCGTGGGGTGAGTTTGAAGGGGCAGCTTGCCCCATGCATCTAACGAAGTTGTGGGCTCCGCTCTCGCCCTAAACCTCCCTGAAACTCCCCCGCAATCATTGGGGGCGCTGGCCCACGCCGACGGATCGTTGCTCCGGCGCGCGTGGGGACGACCGGCTAATGTTCAGGCCGTGAGCGCCGAGGAAGAGCTGGTGGTCCGATGCCGCGCCGGGGACGCGCGTGCCTTTCGCGACCTCTTCCACCTTTATCGGGCGGACGTAACGCGCCTTCTCCACCGCATGGTGGGGCGGCGCGCGGATCTCGAAGATCTCCTGCAAGAGGTTTTCGTCCAGGTGCATCGCAGCCTCAAGAGCTTTCGCGCCGAGTCGCGACTCTCGACGTGGATCTACCGTGTCGCCGTCAACGTGGCGCTCATGCACCGACGCGCCGCGAAGAGCCGCCCGCTGATCGTCGCGCAGCCGCAAGAGCCGCTCCTGCTCGATGAATCGGCGCCGCCGGACGAGCAATTGTCTCGGCAACGCCGCGTGGAGGCGCTTTATCGCCTGCTCGATCGCGTGAGCGAAAAGAAGCGCGCCGTCTACGTGCTCCACGAGCTCGAAGGCATGAGCCCGAACGAAATCTCGAAAGTCGTCGGCGCCCCGGTTCTCACGGTCCGCACCCGTCTCTTCTACGCACGGCGCGAGGTGCTCGCCATGCTGAGCGAAGAGCCCTCGCTGGCGGCCATCGCCGACGAGCTCGCGGCGCCCGAGTCGCCCCGCGGCGCCCCGGTCGCGACGACGCACAAGGAGCCGGCATGAGGAAACGCGACGCTGCGGAGCGGGCGCTGTCGCGCGTCCTCGCCGAGGCCCGGAGCGAAAGCGCCCCCGAGCTCGATTGGTCTCGCGTCGAAGCACGCATCGAAGCGGAGCGCGTAGAACCGGAACCGGCGCGCGCGTGGAACCTGCGTCCCGTGCTCGTCCTCGCGGCGGCGGGTCTCGCGGTCGCCGTCGGCTGGTTCGCGGCCGGCGGCCGTGTCCCGATCGCGGCGCCGTCGCTTCCGGAAGCGTATCCGAGCGCAATCGACGGCACCGCTCTCGCCGACGGCTCGCGCGTGGAAGCGCCCAGCGGAGAGGTCGCCGTCGAGCACGCGCAGCATTCGCGCTGGACGCTCGAGCAAGGCGGCCGAGCGAAGGTGACGAGCTCCGGCGGCGTCGTTCGGGTCGAGCTCGAACACGGCGCCCTCGTCGCGCGCGTCGTACCGAGTCCCAAGGCGGAAACGTTCGTGGTCGAGGCAGCCGGAACGCGCGTCGCCGTTCACGGCACGGCCTTTCGCGTCGCGCTCAGGGGGGACCACGTCGACGTCTCCGTAACGGAAGGCACCGTGCTCGTGGGTCCGCGCGGCGAGCCGGGCTCCGGACGCAAGATCTCCGCGAACGAGAGCTCGAGCTTCACGCTCTCGGGGGCGCCGTTCTCCGCCGAGCATGCGGCGCGCGCCCCGGTGCCGCGTTCGGTGCCCGACCGGCGCGTCGTGCCGAGCTCGGAGCCGCCGCCCGAGCTACCCGCGCAACCGTCGATCGCGGACGTCGAGTCGATGGTGAGCCAGATGCTCGAGCTCGGCTCGAGCTGTTTCCAGAGCCGCACGGCGACGGCGAACGGCGTGCGCGTAACGGCGAGCACGCTGTTCACGCTGCGAGCGCAGCCGGAAGGTCGCGTGGAGCTCATCGCGCTCGATCCGCCGCTCGCTCCGCCCGTTCAGGCGTGCGTGCACGACGGTATCCGCAAGCTCTCGATCGCGCCGGCGCAGGGCGGCATCCAGGTCACGCGCCGGATGGAGCTCGAGCGCTAGAGCGCCCGAGTCATTCTTCGCGGCGCAAGACGATCGCGTGGTGCTCGTCGAGCATCCAGCGCATGCTGCGCTCGTCGTCGAGTCGAAAGCGAACTGCGTCGTTCTCGCCGGTGGCTCGCGTGACCGCCAGGCGCACGTCGTGGCGCTGCACGCTCGCGATGCGGTACGGCGCGGTTCTCGGTTCCTCCGCCGGCACCGAAACCGTCATGTTGTCGCCCGCGAACTCGAACGAGACGCCGCGGGCCCAGCCGGTGGCCGCGGGCAGCTCGCGCTGCTCGAAATTTTCGACGGATTCACCGAACCAGCGACCTTCGAGCTGCCGCTTCACCGGGTGCCCGCAGGCCGACGCCGCCACGGCGAGGAGAACAACGGGGAGTGTTTTCGAGACCGACATCGTTCGAACGAAAGGGTAAGATAGCTGCCTACATTAGACTACATTTTTACTGCGAACGTCCTCGCGACTCGCCCTCCTACGTTTTAGCGACAACACCTTACACCCAGACTGTAATCGAAGTACTCGAACGGGTGGCTTTCGATTTTCGCGTCGCAGCCCTCGCGCGTGCCGCGCGCGTAAAAGCCGCCCGCGAAGGTGCCCTCGGGATCCTCGACCCATTCGTCGAGGTTTCCGACCATGTCGAAGACCGCGTCCGTCGACCACTCGCTACGGCAGCGCGGCGACTCTCCGGTCCGGCGGAGCAGCGGACCTCGCGGACCCCGGACGAGGTTCAGTCTCGGGTCGAGGTGATGGATCGACGCGTCGCCATGCAGCACCGACGCGGGATGGGCTTCCCGAAAGACGTTGCAGGCGCCGTCCTCGTAGTCGTCACCGTACGGGAAGCGGCGATTCCTTTCGCCTCGACACGCGACGGTCCACTCCGCGAGAGTGCAGAGGCGTTTACCCGCGGTGCGGCAGGCTTCGCTCGCGACCGGTCCGCTGAGGTAGCCGTTCGGAACGGCGAGCGCCCGCGAGGTCGCGCGCACGCCGAACGGTTCGACGAGCTCGAACTCGGGAGGTGTGGGGAGCTCGGGCGCGCCGGCCGCCTCGGAGGCGATGGACCGGAACATCGAGAGCGCGAGCGCGACGTCCGCGCGCCGCGCCGGAAAATACGGGGAAATACCGCGACCGAGCGCGGCATCGACGAGCGACGCTTCGTGGCGATCGATGCAAAAGCGCCCGCCGACGTCGACCATGTCGGCGGGGCACGCGCCTCCGCGCGGTACGAGCGAAGGCGGTCCGCGATCGCCACCGACCGTCACGTCACCTCCGTCGGGCAAGTAGAGGAGTGCCGGAGCCCTGGCGGGTGCGCTCGTCGCCGGCGCTCGAGGCGCAGGCGCGCGGCGCGACTCCGGCGCCGGCTTGGCGTCGTCGCAGGCCGCCGAGAAGACGAGCAAGAGCGCGAGGAATCGGTGGGCGCGCCGGCGGCGCACCCTCACTTGCCGCGGTAAACGATGAGCCCGTGAGAGAGATCGTACGGCGAGACGGCGACGCGAACGCGGTCACCCGGAAGCACGCGGATGTGGTGGCGGCGCATGCGGCCCGAAAGCTGCGCGCGTACGACGGCGCCGCCCTGGTCGACCTTGATGTTGTATTGGCCGCCGCCGAGCGCGTCCTGGATGACGCCTTCCATTTCCAGAAGATCGCCCTTGCTCATGGATTAGACTCGCCTGACACCGTTTGCTCGTTCCGAGAAGTGAATTGCGGGCGGAAGGATACACGTCTCGAGGCTCCGAGCAAGCCGCACCTCGCCGTCGCGCGGTCGCGCTCGCGCTTTCTTGCGCGTTCGTCTGGGGAACTTTGCTCTCGGCGCGCGCGGAACCGGCGCCCGAGCTCGACTTAGCGCCGCCCTCTCCGTTCCCGAACGAGCCGGCGTTCCGCGGCATTACCGTCGGACCCATCGAGAGCTCGCTTCATCCGGGCAAGGGGTACGGGAGCGAAGCGTTTCGAACGACGCTTCACGAGGCGAAGCGCCTCGGCGCGACGTGGGTGAGTCTCACGCCGTTCGGACGCGTCGCGGATCTCAGGCCCACGGGAGTTTCGTGGACGTTCGAGGAGCGCTACGAAGACAACCGCAAGGCCGTGTTGCGCGCGATCGCGCAGGCCCACGAGAAGGGCTTGCGCGTCTTGCTCGTGCCGCATCTTTGGGTCGAAGACGGCGCGTGGCGCGGCGAGATCGATCCCGGCGACGACGCCGCGTGGGAGCGCTGGACCAGGAGCTACGGCGAATTCGCCCGCACCTGGGCCGAGGTCGCGCGCGAGGGACGCGCCGACATGCTCGCCGTCGGCGTCGAGCTCCGAACCTGGGCGACGACATCGCACGCCCCGAGCCTCGTCGCGCTCATCCGCGAGCTTCGCACGGTGTACCCGGGTCCCCTCACCTACGCCGCCAACTGGGACGACGCCGAGGACACGGTGATCTGGGGCGAGCTCGACGTCATCGGCGTGAACGCGTTCTTTCCGCTCGCCAGCGAGCCGGGCGCCGGACCCGAAGAGCTCCTCGCCGGTGGGCGCGAGGTTGCTCGACGGCTCGGCGCGATCTCGCGTGCCTGGGGCAAACCCATCGTGCTCACCGAGTTCGGATACACGACGCGCCCCGATCCCGCCGTGAGGCCGTGGGAATGGCCCGATCGCATGGAGAACGTCGTCGTCGACGAGGCGGCGCAGGCCGACGCCTACGCGGCGCTCCTAGCGCCGCTCATCGACGAGCCGTGGCTCGCCGGCGCGTTCGTTTGGCGCCTGTATGCGGATCCGGACGACGTTTCACAGGAAGCGGAATGGGGATTTTCCCCGCGCGGCAAGCAGGCCGAGCTCGTTCTCCGCGACGCCTACGCGGCGCGCTGGGCGGGCGACGGACCGTGGAAGAGCGGCGGGGCGCTCGTCCGGCGCGCGGCGGAGACGCCGGGAGTTTTCTAGAAAGGTCAGTACAGGTCGGCAGAGGTCGGCGGCGCCTTCGGGAGCGCGAGCTCGAGCCGCGGAACCGCGCTCTCGCCGCCCTCGAGGTAGCGGTAACGCGCGAAGTTGCCGACGACACGCTCGACGTACTCGAGCGTCTCCGCATAGGGGATGCGCGCGACGAAGACATCGGCGGCAAGGTCGGCCGCGCCGCCGTCCATCCAGCGGCGCATCGCGACCGGTCCCGCGTTGTAGGCGCCCGCTGCGAGCGGCACGCTACCTCCGAACGCCTCGAGCAGCTTTTTCAGGTAGACGGTACCGAACCGAACGTTCGGGCCGGGGTCATCGAGCAGGCTCGCGTCGAAAGGCTCGCCGAGATCGCGCGCGACGCGCTCGGCGGTTGGAACGATGACCTGCATCAGACCGTTCGCGCCCGCCGAAGAGCTCACGCGCGGCCGGAAGCCGCTCTCTTGACGCATGACTCCGTAGAGCAGCGCCTCGGGAACACCGAACGCCTTCGCGTTCTCGCCCACGACGCGCGCGTAGGGCCGCGGATAAACGCAGTCCCATTGCCAGCGCGTGAGGTTCGACGGCGCGACGGCGAGCACACGGCGATCGACGCGGTCTTGAGCGATTTGATAGCGACGCGCGCCCGTGTCGAGCAGGGCGTACGTCGCGCAGAGCGCTTCGTACGAGCGCGGCGCGTGGCGCTTGACGAGCTCCGCTTCGTGCCGTGCGAGCTCGAGCTCGGCGTCGGCGTCGAGCCCGAGGCCTCGCAAGAGCGCGGCGCTTTCCGGAAGCTCGACGGCGAGAGGGACGGGCGCCTGAGGCACGGAGGCTCCCGGCGGCAACACGGGCGGACGACCGTGTCCGAGTCGCTCGAGCCGAGCCGAGCTCGCGAGCGCCGCGAACCCGAGCGGCTGCTCGCGTGCCACTCGCGAAAAGAGCTCGACGGCGCGCGCCGTTTCTCCCGCGCCCGCCCGCGCCACCCCTTCGAGGTGCAAGAGCCGGGCGGAACGCCGCTCGTCCTTCTCGCTCCGCGCGAGCTCCGCGAACGCTCGCGCAGCTGGCACGAAATTCCCGCTCGCGAGCCACGCGACCGCGCGTTCGTACGCGGCCTCGCCCCGGAAGCGCCCCTTCGTACCGTAAGCCCGCAGGTAGGCGTCGTAGCCCTGCGCGGCGTCGACGAAACGCCCGCTCGCGTAGTTCGTCCGCGCCACGAGGTAGAGCGCGTGCTCGGCGAAGCTCGTCTTCGCAAAGCGCGCGCGCACGTCACGGTAGCCGGCGACTGCGCGTTCGTCGTCTTGAGCCCTGGCGAGCGCGCGTGCGGCGTAGAAGGCGCATTCGGCGGGATCGACCCCCGGTCCCCGAGCGGCGCGCGTGAAGAGGTCGGCCGCCTTGCGGTAGTCCGCGCGCGAGTAGTAGAGCGCGAAGGCGCGCGCTCGCTCGAGGCGCGCCGGGGCGACGGCAGGTCCGGGCGCCGCGGACAGCAGCGTAATCTCGCGCTCCAAACGCTCGACGGCGCCGGCGCGCCCGAACGCGGACATGCGCGCGAGCCGTTCCTCTTTCGTGAGCGCGCGCTCTTTGGAAAGGGACGCGAGCCGCAGGTCGGCGTCTTGCGACCAGAGAGGATTCTCGAGCGCGATCCAGCGCAGGTCGACCGCCGCTTGCTGCTTGTGGCCGCGCGACGCGGCGATGCGCGCGCGCACGTCGCGCGCCAGGGACTCGACGTCGCGCTGGCGTTTGCCGCCGAGCTCCTTCACGACGCGAGTCGCGATCGCGACCGCCCGGTCGCTCTCCCCGCCGCGTTCGAGCGCGAGCGCCCCGCGCGCGAGCGAGTCCGGATCTCCGCGCCCGAGGAAGTACTCCGCGGCCCCCGCATACGGGCCCGCCTCGAGCTCGCATTCCGCGCGCAGCCGCTTCACCCGGCCTTCGAGCAACGGCAGCTTCGTGTCGAGATCCTTCGCGAGCTCGGCGGCGCGGCTAAAATCGCGCAGCTCGAGCGCGGCGCGCGCTCGGGCGAAGGCGAGCTCGGGGCGCTTGCCGAGGTCGCCGAGGGTGTCGAGCGCGTGAGCAGCCGCGGCGTAACGACCCGCGCGCAGCGCTTCGACCCAGGGCTCCGACGGGGCTTTCGCCGAGGGACGTGGAGCCGGCGCCGTCTTCGCTACGACCGGGGCTCGAGCGGCAGCCGGGCGCGGCTCTGCGCCGGCTCGCTCGCACGCGAGCGACAGGAGCCCGGCCGCCCAGAGGTACCTCGTGCTCGGCC
>DASUTR010001001.1:0-2292 GCA_036374535.1 Polyangiaceae bacterium | reverse complement strand
AAGAGAAGATCGTCGGGCACCATCGCGCGCGTCGCATACTTGTCCCGCACGGCCGTCGCGTACTGCGAAACGGCGTTACTTCCGGTCGTCGTGCGGTCGAAGCCGATGCCCGTCATGTCGGCCTTGTGATAGTAAAACGGGTTCCAGTTCGCGGTACTGAGGTTGTTCACCCACGGGGAGGGCCCGTAGTGGTGATCGGTGCCCATGATGTGCGCGAGCCCGAGCGGCGTCATGTAGTTCACGACCGCTTGGCGCGACTGCATCATCATCGTGGTGACCGGGTTCAGGACGACGGGATCGTTCGAGAACGTCTGCCGAGTCCACTCGTCGGCGGCGCTCTGAGCCGACATGTCGGGATCCCACGCCATGCGGCCGAACGCGTACCAATTGGCCTGATTGAAGTGCGAGCCGGTCCAGTTCGTGTCGGCTCCGATGTTGGCGACCCCGGCGATCGCGCTGTCGGCATGCGCGTCGACGGTTCCGTCCACGACACGGGCGACGGTCGAGCCTTGACCCTCCGCGTACGTGTCGGACTTCAGAACCTCCTCGAACATCGGACCGAGATAGGCAAGGTGCGTATCTTGGCCGAGGTACTCTTTGGTGATCTGGAGCTCGAGAGCGAGGGGCGTCCGAGGCATTGCGCCGAACAGCGGACTGAACGGCTCACGGGGCTGGAAATCGAGGGGGCCGTTCTTGACTTGCACGAACGCGTTCGCTCCGAAGCCGCCGTCGAGCGGCTTGAACTCGTCGTACGCTTGCCGAATGCGATCGGTGCCGCTGTCCGAGTAGACGAACGCGCGCCACATCACGACGCCGCCGTGCGGCGCGAGGGCGTCGGCGAGCATTTTCGCTCCCTCGGCGTGGGTGCGATTGTAGTTTTGCGGCCCCGGCTGTCCCTCCGAGTTCGCCTTCACGAGGAAGCCGCCGAAGTCGGGGATCTTCGTGTAAATTTCGGTCGCCTTCGCCGCCCACCACTGCCGGACCGAAGCGGAGACCGGGTCGGCCGTCGTCAAGCCGCCGATCTCGATGGGCGCGCTGAAGCGGGCCGAGAGATATACGGCGATGCCGTACGGGCGGAACGCCGTCGCGAGGGCGGCGACCTTGTCGAGGTTCTGGGCGGTGAGGATTTGGGCGTTCGCGTTGACGTTGTTGAGGACGGTCCCGTTCAGCCCGAGAGAGGCATTCGCTCGCGCGTAGTCCGTGTAGCGCCGGGAGATGGTCGCCGGCAGCGAGCTCCAGTTCCAGAGGGAACGACCCGCGTAGCCACGC
Source organism: Polyangiaceae bacterium (assembly GCA_036374535.1). GTDB lineage: Bacteria > Myxococcota_A > Polyangia > Polyangiales > Polyangiaceae > PMG-095. The sequence continues at coordinate 1,023 of DASUTR010001001.1, read as the reverse complement.
TCGACCGTACCGTCCATGTTGTCCCAGTGGTTCAACAGGCGGCGCTTGATCTTCGGCGCGCTCGCGAGCGCGAGACCTTGCAGCGTTCGATGGCACTGCAGATGTCGCAGCAGCGCGAACGTTCCCCGAAGCACGCCGACGTCGGTGTTTGCGGCCACGACGATGCCGCCGTCGCTCGTGGATTCGACGAGGTACCCTTCGTTTCCGACCGCGGCGAGGCGGCTGCCGAGGCCGAGCGCGCTCACGACCGTCGACGAAGCAGGCGTTCCGATCACCACGGCGCCCGCGCCGGCGGGCGCGTCGGCGAGCGGTACCGCGTTTCCGAGGAGACCGCCCAAGCCCTGCACGAGCTCGGTCTGCGCGGCCTGCAGCGTCGCGGAGCTACCCGCTCGAACGATGCGTTGAATGCCCGCGCGGTATTCCGCGAGTCGGCTCGGCAGGTTCACCTGTCGATAGCGAAGCCACAGATCGCCGCCTGTCTCGTTCGGTGGGGGCGTCGCAGGCGGAGGATAAGTCTCCGAGCCACTCGAGCCGCCCGCCCCGCCGCTGCCCGCCGTCCCGGCTGTCGCGCCGCCGGCGCCGCCTGAGTCGCTACCCGCGCCGCCGCCGACCGAATCGCCCGCGGAGCCGCCGACGGGAACACCCGCCGCGCCGCCCACGCCGCCTCCCGCTGCTCCCGCGATCGCGCCGGTACCGCCCGTCGCCGGCGAGCCGCCCGTCGCCTGTCCGCTCGTGCCCCCGGAGCCGCTCGTTCCGCCGGAGCCGCTCGTCCCCCCGGCTGCCGGGTCAGCCGGCGTCTCGGAACCGCAACTCGACGATGCGAGCGCGAGAAGGATGGGAAGGAGCGCAACGGCAGAAACGCTGCGAAGTCGCATGTTGTGGGGAGTCTGTCCGAGAGCCCACCGCGCTTCAAGCAAGGATTGGCACGAACGGCCGGGCGGGACGCCTTCCACGGCTACGACATCGAGCTCGGCACCGAACGGATGACGGCCCCTTGCGGGGCGAATCGGCTCGCTCGAGGAC
>DASUTR010001000.1:0-2640 GCA_036374535.1 Polyangiaceae bacterium | reverse complement strand
ACACTGGTTTTTCGCGCCGCACGCAGACCTTCGCGTCGACGCGATTTACCAGTCACTCGGCAGCGACGCCGGCCGAACCGACGCCGTCACCCTGCTCGTTCAGGGTCACCTCTATCTTTGAGCAATCGACGACGGAGCGCGAGACGCTTCGCGCGGTCAATCGTTCCGCGCACAGCGGAAACCGACGGACGGAAAGCGCGCAGCCGGGTCTTCCGGGGCGCGGGCGACGGCGGCGAGATCCGTTCCGGTCACGCTGAGGAAGCTCCCGCCCCGTGTCACGCGTTCGGAGCCCGCTTCGAGCGCGGCGCAGTTCACGCATGCCTCGACGAAGGGCGCGTGCCAATCGAGCACCCATTCGGCGACCGAGCCCGCGAGGTCCGCTTGAAGGAAGCGTCCGTCGCCGGAAGGCTTCGAACCCGGGGGCAAGAGGTCGTTCGCCGTGCAGTCGTCGAGAGACCGCCCGTCGCAATCGAAGAGCGCGAAATCGCCGTCGGGTGCGTCGCTTCCCCACGGAAATTCGCGGGCTTCGTCGCCTCCGGAGGCGGCGTATTCCCACTCGGCCTCGGTGGGAAGGCGGCCGCCGTCCCAGGCGCAGAACGCGAACGCTTCGTAAAAGCTCACGCAATTCATCGGACGTGCTTCGTTGTCCCCGGGCTCCCTCGTCCACGTGGCTTGGGTGTCGTGACAGGAAAGTCCCGCTTCGAGCTCGTCGGCGTCGGCGGCGATCAGCGTGTCCCACTCGCCCCGCCAGCCGCTCGCCACGATGAACGAATGCTGGCCGGCTTCGGGCTGTGGCGGGCCGAAGTAGTTGTCGACGAACTTTCGGAAGCGACCGACGGTTACCTCGAACTCGTCGAGACCGAAGTCGTCCACCCGATCGTCGAGCACGGATTCGTCGTCACCGAGCGCGAACGAGCCGCCCGAGACGCGCCGCGTGCTGCAGCAGCTGCCGCCGGCGCACTCCGTCCCCGAATCGCCGAAACACGAACAGCGCGCGCCGCGGCATTCGGGCAGCGCGCCCGTCCCTCCGCTACCGGCGTCTCCGGCGCTGCCGCCGGTCGCGGTTCCCCCGCTGGCGCTGCCGCTCGAAGCGCCGGAGCCGCCTTTCCCGCCTTCTCCGGCGCTGGTTCCGCCCGAGCCGCCCGAGGTTTCGGCGCCGGAGCCCTCGCCGCCTTCGCCGCCCACTCCGCCGCCCGCATCGCCGCCCGTGATGATGGTGGTTCCGCCCGAGCCGCCGCCGAGCTTGCGGTCACCGTCGTCGGGACATGCCACGAGGCTTGCCGACGCGGAGAGCGAAAAGAGAATCGCCGTGGTGCGGGCGGTTCTCGCCATGTCAGTGACGCGCGATTTTGCCCGGAGGCGCGAGCGCGAGCGTCGCCGACTTCACGTAGTCGTTCTTCGCGGCGAGCTGGTGGCAGCTGTTGCAGCCGCCGAGCGGATCGCCCGCGTAGCTTTCGCCGTCCGGTGCGTTGATGCCGCGCCACGAAATCGCGAGCGACTCGTCGGGGCGCTCGCGCAGCTCGAACCACTCCCAGCCCGGTGCGCCGAGCCGATTGTAGTCGCCTCCGCGCTTGACCATCGCGAAGACCTGATAGGTCTTCTTCGCCTCGTTCGTGACCTCTTTCACGATCATGGTCCCGACCGGGAACGATGTAGCACCGGGAGCCGGCCGAGCGTTGATCCATTGGCGGACGTCCCCCTCGGTGTGGGTGACTCCCTGGGCCTCGAGCTTCGGGACCGGGACCTCGGTCCAGTCGCGAAAGTCCTGGAAATCACGCTCGAAAGCCACGAAGGGGGCAGCTCTCGGGAGCGCGGGCGCTTCCGCGTCCTTGCCGCAACCGCAAGCGGCGAAAAAAAACAGCAATACGGCGAGCGGTCGGCTGGAGCTCCGTCGAGTCATCGCGTTGCGACCTCCGGCAAGGCGAGCGCTTCGGCCACCGCTCCGAGGCTCGCGCGCAGCGAGCCGGGCACCTTCTCGTCCGACTCGCGCTTCACGACGACGAAGAGCTCGCCGAACGGCGTCGCGACATCTTCGGCCGTCGTCTGAACACTCGACCACGTTCGGGGCGGGCGAGGGAGCGCGTCCCCCGGGACCGCAGCATAGGCTCTCTCGAGGCGCGCGAACGCAGCGAGGACCTGGCGGTCGATTTCGCCGCCGCGGGGGCGCTTGAGCAGCCACGGTCGAAACAAGCGATAGGCGAGCAGGCATCCTTCGCGGTTCGCGCGCAGATCGCGCAGCGTCGCCTGGGCGTAGCGCGACTCTTCCTGCCCCGTCGCCGCGCGATCCACTTTTTCCACCTGCTCCGCCGCGAGATCGACGAGACCGCGGAACGCAAACGCGACGTCGAGCGCGAGCGGTGAAAATTCGCGCTCGAGTTTCTCCACGTCGAGCACGAGCCGCCCGGCGAGCTTCTGCTTGAAATCCAGGGCTTCGACGGCATTTTCCGGGAAGCGCGCGGCGCGGTAGCCCGGAATTCCGCGCTCGAACGTCGCGACCTCGGGCGGCATCACGTCCGCCCAGAGCACGCGCTCGACGGCGTGCATGCCCACGACGCCTCGATCGTCGAAGGCGTTCGGGTCGCCCGCGGCGCCGAGGGTCATCAGAAAATCGTCGTAGCGGGCGTCCGTGGCCGTGTCCGA
>DASUTR010000999.1:0-5971 GCA_036374535.1 Polyangiaceae bacterium | reverse complement strand
CACCACGACCGAACCGGCGGCCAGCGCGGGGATGACGACGGATTGAAGGTGGTCGAGCCGGTCGGCGGCGAAGAGGAGCGCGAGGGTCGACCAGGCGAAGCCTCTCGGCCCGGTCGCGTCGGCGACGAAGAGCCGCCGCTGCAGAATTTGCCGGATCAAACCGCCGACGGGGCCGTTCGTGGGCTCGCACGTGAGCACGACTTCGCGCGTCGCCGTCTTCAACGACTTCGAGAGCAGCCGCGAGTGGGTCGTGGTTCCGGCGCCGTCGATGCCCTCGACGACGATGAACGTGCCGGTGCCGTGCTGGCGCGCGGGTTCGGTGGTCATGGCAAGGGATCCTTGTCCTCGCCGAGGACGACGTTGTCAATCAGGCGCGTCGTCCCCACGAATGCCGCGAGCGCGACGAGCGCCCGGTTTTCCGCGATCGCGTCGTCGGACAGCGGCTCGAGGGTCTCCGGATCGGCCACGGTGACGTAGTCGATGCGGCTCGCCACGGGCTCGATGAAGCTCGTGACGACGCGGCGGAGTTCACCGGCGCGGCGCTCACCCGCGGCGAAGGCGCGGGCGGCCGCCGAGAGCCCCCGCGGCACGGCGAGGGCCCGCTCGCGTTCGAGCGTCGAGAGGTACTGATTGCGCGACGACAGCGCGAGCCCGTCGAGGTCGCGCAACGTCGGGTAGCCGACGATTTCGACGGGGAGCAACAGGTCGCGCGCCATGCGCCGCACCACCTGGAGCTGCTGATAGTCCTTACGCCCGAACACGGCCGTGGAGGGCCCCGCGACGGCGAAGAGCTTCGTCACGATCGTCGCGACGCCCTCGAAATGGCCGGGACGGAACGGCCCGCACAGATGCTCGGTGAGCCCCTCGACGCGCACGCGCGTGCGCTCTCCCGGCGGGTACATCTCGGCGACGGGCGGCGTAAAGACGAGCGCGACGCCCGCGCCGCGGCAGAGCTCGAGATCCCGCTCGAGCACGCGTGGATACTTCGCGAAATCCTCGTGCGGGCCGAACTGCGTCGGATTCACGAAGATCGTGAGCGCGACGGCATCGCCGTGCTTCCGAGCCTCGGCGACGAGCGCGAGGTGGCCCGCGTGGAGCGCGCCCATGGTCGGCACGAGGCCGAGCTTCTTACCCGACGCGCGCACGGCGTCGCAGGCGGCGCGAAACTCGGCCGCCGACGCCGCGACGGTTAGCTCGGGGCTCGCGGCGTCGCTCACGGTTCTTCGCTCGCCGGGCCGTAGTGCGGCGGCAGAGGCTCGACGACCGCCTTCGCGCCGGTCGGCTCCGCGGGCTGGGCGCGCTGCTTCGGAACGCCGAACGAATGCGCCGCGGTCGGGAATGCGCCGCTCTTCACCTCGTCCACGTACGCCCGCGTGGCGTCGACGATACCCTGGCCGACTTCCCCGAAGTGTTTGACGAACTTCGGTTTCATGTCCCGATACATGCCGAGGAGGTCGTAGCAGACGAGCACCTGCCCGTCGCAGTGCGGTCCTGCGCCGATGCCGATGGTGGGAATGCGGAGCGCTTCCGTGATCCGACGCGCGAGCTCGGCGGGGATGCCCTCTAGGACGACGGCGTAAGCGCCTGCCGCTTCGACCGCGCGCGCGTCGGCGAGCACGCGTTCGGCATCCGCCTCGCCCGAGCCCTGGACTTTGAAGCCGCCCATTGCGTGCACCGATTGGGGCAGGAGCCCGACGTGCCCCATGACCGGAATTCCCGCGGACACGATGGCCTTCACGTGCTCCGCGAAGCGCACGCCGCCTTCGAGTTTCACGGCCTCGAACGAGCCTTCTTTCAGCATGCGACCCGCGGAGCGCAACGCTTCTTCGGGCGAGACCTGGTAGCTCATGAACGGCATGTCGCCGACGACCTGCGCGCGCTTGGCGCCACGGGCGACGGCGCGGCCGTGATAGAGGATCTCGTCGAGCGTCACGGGCAGCGTCGTCGAGAGCCCCTGCACGACCATGCCGAGCGAGTCGCCGACGAGCAGGACATCGGCTCCGCCCTCCTCGAGCAGGCGCGCGAACGTGGCGTCGTAAGCGGTGACGACGGCAAGCTTTTCCCTGCTCGCCTTCTTGGCGACGATGGCCGGGGCGGTGAGTTTCGAGGACGACACGGGCGATGCGAGCGTACCACTCCCTTGCGGGAACGCCGCCCGAGCGACATTCTACCGCCCCTTGCCCGAGCCCCTTCCGCTCCAGGCGCTCCTCCCCGAGGAGCTCGCCCGACGCGTTCCGGACGTGACGCTCGCGGAAGCGCGCGCCGTGGTCTCGACGGTTTACCGCGACAAGGACCCCTTCTCGCCGAACCCACGCGTGCGGCGCGTGGCGCGCGACGCCGTTTCGCGTGCTTGCGCGCTGCCCTCGCTCGAGGTCGTGCACACGGCCCGAAGCGCGCTCGATCCGTTCCAGAAGCTCGTGTTTCGAACGCGCGACGAGCGGCTCGTCGAAAGCGTGCGCATTCCGCTCGAGCGCCCGGGGCGTTTCAGCGTCTGCGTGAGCTCCCAGGTGGGTTGCGCGCTCGCCTGCGCGTTCTGCGCGACGGGCCGCCTCGGGCTCACGCGCAATCTCGAGACGTGGGAGATCGTGGAGCAGGTGCGCGCCGTGCGGCGCACGCTCGACGCCGCGCGCGGAGAGCGCGTGCACGGAGTCGTCTTCCAGGGCATGGGCGAGCCGCTCGCGAACGCCGAGCGCGTCATCGCGGCCGTCCGCGTGCTGACCGACCCGAGCGCCGGCGCCATCGACGCGCGCAACGTCACCGTGTGCACGGCGGGCTTGCCGGGCGGCATCGCGCTGCTCGCGCGCGAGCTTCCGCGCGTGCGGCTCGGGTGGTCCATCGGCAGCGCCGCGCTCGGCAAACGCCGCTCGCTCATGCCCATCGACGGCTCCCACCCGCTCGAAGACGTCTTCCGCGCGGGCGTCCAGCACGCGACGGTCACGGGGCTCGCGCCGCTCTGGGCGGTGACGCTCCTCGCCGGTGTGAACGACGGTGAGGACGACGCGCGGGCGCTCGGTGAGCTCGCGGCACGCTTCACCCGCGAAGCCGGACGGCGGCCCCGCATCAGCGTCATTCCCTACAACCGCATCGCCGACGACGCGTCCGACCCCTTCCGTCGCGTCACGGATGAAGCCGAGCAGCGCTTCCGCGAAACCGTGCACGCCCTCGGCACGTTCACGCACAAGCGCTACAGCGGCGGCTCGGACGTCGCGGCCGCCTGTGGCCAGCTCGCGGCGCGCGCCTGAAGCGGCTCGTTCCAGCATGTTCTCACCCAACCCCGAAGCGAAGCAGAGGGTCCACGGTTCGCGCCACCGCCTCGAGCTTGCGCCGTACGCCGTCGAGCTCGACGCCGCGGACGGCGGGCGCATCGTCGAGCTGTCGCTCGACGGCCGGAACGCCCTGGCAACGCAGGCGGACTCGCCGCTCGCCTACGGCGTGTCGTTCTGGCCGAGCCCGCAGAGCGACTGGAATTGGCCCCCGCCGCCGGAGCTCGACCGCCTGCCCTGGACGTCGCGCTCCGAAGCTCACGCGATTTCGCTCGAAAGCGGCGTGAACGCCGCGCTCGGACTCGCGGCGAGCGTGCGCGTCGCCTTCGAGCGCGGCAACGCGGGCGTGCGCATCGATTACACGCTCGAAAATCGCGGCGCCGCGTCGCGTCGCGTCGCTCCCTGGCAAAACGTCCGCATGCGACCGGGAGGGCTCACCTTCTACGCCGCGCGCAGCGGCGCGCTACCGCCTTCGACCCTGGAGCCCGAGCTCCGCGGCGGCGTCGCGTGGCTGCGCCACGATCCCGAGACGATGCTCGAGAACCGAAAGTCGTTCGCCGACGGCGCCGAGGGATTCCTCGCGCACGTCGAGAACGGCCTTTTGTTCGTCGCTTCGTGGGACGACGTGCCACGCGAGCTCCAGGCCCCCGGGGAAGCGGAGATCGAGCTCTACGTGGACAAGACCACGCGCTTCGTCGAAATCGAAGCGCAGGGCCCGTACGAGGCGATCGCGCCCGGAGGCTCGCTCGTCTGGACGGTGCGCCATTCGCTCGAGCGGCTGGCGGCGGGAGTGACGGTCGAGGTGGGGAGCGAAAGCCTCGTCGAAGCCGCAAGGGCGCTGGCGAGGCGAGCGCGCGGGGCAGCGCGAGGCTGAACCAGGGGACCCTTCGTCCGGTGCGGAATGCTTGCGCCGTGCGCTAAGGTGCCGCGGTGCGACCGCGAATCATCGTTTACTCACGCACCGTAGGGTTCCGGCACGACGCGATCGAGACGGGGGTGAGTGCGCTCGAGGGGCTCGCCGCGAAGCGCGGCTGGGAGCTTCAGGCGACCGAAGATCCCTCGGCGTTCCACGGCGCGACGCTCGCCACGTTCGACGTAGTAGTTTTTCTAAACACCAACGGCACCGTACTCGACGAGCCCGGACGAGAGGCGCTCGTGACGTTCGTGCGGAGCGGCAAGGGCTTCGTCGGCGTCCATGGCGCGGCGGCGACCGAAACGGAGTGGTCCTGGTACGGCGGGCTCGTCGGCGCGACGTTCAAAACGCACCCCTCGATCCAACCGGCGGTCGTCCGGGTCGAAGACCGTGAGCATCCGGCGACGCGTCACCTCCCCGAGCGCTGGCAGCGCGTGGACGAGTGGTACGACTTCCACGCGAGTCCTCGCGGGCGTGTGCGTGTCCTCGCGAGCCTCGACGAGACGAGCTACGAGCCCGGCGACGGCGCCATGGGGAGCGATCACCCGCTCGTCTGGTGCCACGAATTCGAGGGTGGCCGCTCGTTTTACACGGCGCTCGGTCACACGCACGAGAGCTACGCCGATCCGCTGTTCTTGGAACACGTGGGCGGTGGCGTCGCCTGGGCCCTCGGAGGGAGCTCCTCACCCTCGGATCTGCCCCTGGTGACCGGTCACGGAGAGCGCTAGATTTCGAGGTAACGTGGCGGATCCTCCGGCGCCGACCTTTCGCGAGACCTTTCGTCGCCGGGCGAGCAGCGTCCGGCGCTGGCTCCTCCTCCGCTACGCGCTCGGAGGGCTCGCCGCCGGTGCCGTGCTCGGAGGCCTGGTCGCCGCGCTGCTCTGGTGGCGGCGCGAGGGCGCGCTTCGGCCCTGGGGGTTCGCCGTGGCGGTGGGTGTCGGGCTCGTTCTCGGCCTCGTCTGGGCGTTCCGGAAACGCTGGACGGATCAAACGCTCGCGCTCTACCTCGACGCCCGACTCGCGAGCGCCGAAGTGGTCACCACCGCGCTCGAGGGGGGTGACTCGTCGAGCCGCAAGAACGTCGAGCGCCGCGCGACCGAAACGCTCGCCGCCGCACCGTCGAAGAAGCTCCGCCCGCGCTGGCTTTTGCGCTGGCATGCGCTCCTGCCCACGGCAAGCACCGCCGGCGTGTGGCTCTGCGTGATTCCGCTCCCCCCCGCGCCCGCGGCGCCCGCGCACGCGGCGGGCATCGAGACCGTGAAACGGGGCGATCTCCCGGGGCTCGACCGCATCGAAGCGCTCGGAGGGCTCGGCGGCGAAAACCCCGCGCAGAGCGAACGCTTGAAGCGCATCGCCGCAGAAGCGAAGAAGCTCCGCGAAGCGCTCGAGAAAGGCATCGAAAAGCGCGAAGCGCTCGCGAGGCTCGGGAGCTTGCGCGACGACATCGCCGCCGAGCGGCAGCGCTTCGGTGACTCGAAGAACCGCGCCGGCCTCGACGCCGCGACGTCGGAGCTCGAAAGGGAGCGGCTCACGGCGAAGGCGGGGCGCGCGCTCGGCGACGGCGATCTCACCGAGTTCGACGCCGAGATGCAGCGGCTCGCGAGCCTCGCGGAAAAGGAGGATCGGGACGCCGCGCGCGAAGCGCTCGAACGCGCGGAGAAAGCAGCGCGCGAGAAGGGCGCGCACGGGCTCGCCGACGCGCTCGGCCGCCAGAAAAAAGCGCTCGAACGCGCCGAAGGAAAAGCCGAAGCGCTGCGCGAGCTCGCCAAGCGCCTCGAGGGCGCGCTCGACGACG
>DASUTR010000998.1:0-5194 GCA_036374535.1 Polyangiaceae bacterium | reverse complement strand
AACGGGTTCCGGAAGAGATCAACCGGCGCATCGTCGATCACCTCTCCGACATCAACCTCCCGTATTCGGACATCGCGCGCGAGTACCTGCTTCGCGAAGGGTTTCCCGCCGAGCGCATCATCAAGACGGGAAGCCCCATGTACGAGGTGCTGAAGTTCTACGCCCCGAGGATCGACTCCTCGCGCGTGCTCGAACGCCTCGGCCTCGTCCCGCACGAATACTTCGTCTTGAGCTCGCACCGCGAAGAGAACATCGACAGCGAGAAGAACTTCGCCGGGCTCATCGAGATCCTCAACGGACTCGCCCGTAACTACGGAAAACGCGTCATCGTTTCGACGCACCCGCGCACCCGCAAACGCATGGAGTCGTCGAACGTGGTCGTCGACGAGCGCGTGCTTCTTTCCCCGCCGCTCGCGTTTTCGGACTACGTCGCGCTCGAGCGCTCCGCGCTCGCCGTGCTGTCCGACAGCGGCACCTTGTCCGAGGAAGCGTCCGTCCTCAACTTCCCCGCGCTGAACCTGCGCGAAGCGCACGAGCGCCCCGAGGGCATGGAAGAGGCGGTGGCCGTTCTCACCGGCATGAGCTTCGCGAACGTCGAGCGCGCGCTGTCGGTCGTGCTCCGGCAACCGCGCGGCGAACGTCGCGGGCTCGAGCTCGTCCGCGACTACTCGACGCCCAACGTTTCCGAGAAGGTCGTGCGTATCATCCTGAGCTACGTCGACTACGTGCGCCGGCGCGTCTGGAGAGAAAGCCCGTAAACGTCGTGAGCCTCAGCGAGCCGCCTTCGCGCGAGCGTTTCAAACAGCTCCTGTTCATCAACGACTACCCGCCGGCGAGCGTCGCGGGAGCGCCGATCTTGGCGCGCCGCCTGCTCGAAAACTACGACCCCGAGCGCCTCGACGTCCTCTACTGCGGCTCGTGGTCGAACATTCGGGCCGGCCTGCTCCCGTGCCGGCACACGATCGTCCCGGCGTACAACACGAAGCTCCGCCCGCGTCGCTTGTTCATGCCCATCGAGGCGACGCTGAACGGCCTCCGGCTCGAAAGGATCATGAACATCGGGCGGCGCATCGCGAAAGAGCGCGGCGTTCAGGCGATCTTCACGACCTCCTACGGCGCGGAGATGCCCCACGCGGCGTACTTTCTGTCGAAGGAGCTCGGGGTCCCCTTTTACTACTTCGAGATGGACCGCCTCGACGCGGTGTTTCTCTGCCCGAGCGCGAAGCGACTCATCACCCGCCATCGCCGAGATTTTCTCCGACACGCCTCGAAACTCTGGCTCATCAGCCCCGCCATGGCGCGTGAGTTCAAGCGTCTCTACGGCGTCGACGGCGAGCCGATCAACAACTTCATCGACCTCGCCGCGTACCAGCAGGCGTCGCGCGAGATCAGCCAGAAGCCGAGCGACCGCATCCGAATCGTGTACACCGGCTCGATCTTGATGATGCTCTACGACGCCTTGGAGTGGTTCTGCCGCCAGGTCAACGGCGGCATCACCATCGACGGCAAGACCGTCGAGCTTTCGATCTACTCGCAAGCTTGCCCGCCGGAACTGCTCGGACCGAACGTCCATTACCGGGGCTTCGTCGCGCACGAAGAGATCCCGAAAATACTCGCGGAGTCCGACATCGCGCTCATGGTCGCTGGATTCGACGTCTCCCCCGGCGAAGAGTTGCAGATACGAACGAGCGTCGCATCGAAGACGCTCGACTATCTCGCGGCCGGCAAGCCCGTGCTCATCGTCGCTCCGCCCTACTCCGGTCAGGTGGACTACTACGGACCGGTCTCGTGCGTGGTGGATCGACTGGATCGAGCCGCTCTCGACCGAGCGTTGCGGCGGCTCGTCACCGACCCCGAATACGTCGCAGACCTCCGCGCCAAGGGCCTTGCTTTGATCGAAAAGCGCCACACTTTGTCCGCCATTCGGGAGCTCTTCTTGTCCCACTTTCTGACGGCCGCCTGATGGAAACCGGCGCTGTCACGGAAGCTTTCACGACCAGGAACGTCCGCTCGCGCCGGCGCCTGCTCACGGTCGGCCACTCCTACGTCATCGGCGTCAATCGCCGCCTCGCCCACGAGATGTCGCGCGTCGGCGCCGACACCTGGGAGGTAACGTGCGTCGCGCCCAGCCGTTACTACGCCGATCACGGTTGGGCGGATTTCACGGCCGAGCCCGGCGAAGCGAGCCGTGCTCTCGGCGTGCCCGCCTACGGAACGCGCTCCCCTCACCTCTTCGCGTACGGTCCCGGCCTCCGAAGCCTGCTGCGCGAGCGCTGGGACGCCATCTACGCGTGGGAGGAACCTTACGCCCTTTCCGGCTGGCAGATCTCCGCCTGGTCGCGTCCCGACGCGGTGTTCACCATCTCGACGCTGCAGAACATCCGCAAGCGCTATCCCCCGCCCTTCTCGTGGTTCGAGCAGCAAGCGCTCTCGCGCGCGGACGGCTGGATCTACTGCGGAGAGTCCGCCCTGGTCGCGCTCGGCGACAAACCGGGCTACGCGGATCGACCGAGCCACCTGGGTCCGCTCGGCGTCGATCTCGAGCTGTTTCGCGCAGATCCCGCCGCACGCCGCGCGGTTCGCGAGGAGCTCGGCTGGACCGCCGAGGGCGCGCCCGTCATCGGCTACGTCGGCCGCTTCGTGCCCGAAAAGGGCCTCGATCTCCTGATGCGCGCGCTCGACGGCCTGCAAACGCCGTGGCGAGCCCTCTTCATCGGCGGCGGCGTCCTCGAACCCGAGCTCCGGCGTTGGATGAGCCGTCGGCCCGACCAAGTACGCATCGTGAGCGTGCCCCACGCCAAGGTCCCGCCCTATGTGAACGCGATCGACCTCTTGTGCGCGCCGAGCCAAACCGCCAAGAACTGGCGAGAACAGTTCGGCCGCATGCTGATCGAAGCTGGCGCCTGCGGCATTCCGGTCATCGGCAGCGACAGCGGGGAAATCCCGTACGTCATCGGCGACGCGGGCATCGTCGTCGGCGAAAACGACGAGCCGGGCTGGCGCGCGCGCATCGAAGAGCTCCTCGAGAGTCCCGAGCGCCGTCGCGAGCTCGGCGAACGCGGCCTCGCTCGAGCACGCGCGAAGTACGCCTGGCCCGTCGTCGCGCGCGGCTACCTCGACTTCATGGAAGCGCTGCTCGAGAAGCGCGCGCGGGGTTGACGCGCCGCCCTGAGCTCAGCGGCCCTCACCTCGCCGCGGGCGAGGTCGTACACGCAACGAGCTCGAGCCCGAACCAGCGCGCCGGGAGCGGGCGGCAGGCGGACCCGCGCTCGTAGAGCGCGTCGAGCTCCGGGTGACCCTTGAATTGCACGACCGTTCGAAAGCGCGGCGGAGCCAAGAGTTTGCGGGGAAAATCGGGCGCAACGTGCCCTTCGCGCTTGGCGATGCCGTACCAGGTCGGGTCGACGACGAGGGTGGGATAGCGGTTGTCGTTCGAGTTCCACGGCAGCGAAAAAATATCTTCCTCGGTATACAGCGGCTTCGGCAGGCCGCGAATCGCGCTCGCGAGCTTTTCGAGCTCGGCCGTGTCGTGCTGCGAGCAAAGAACGATGCGACCGAGTCGATTGGGCAGGACGAGCTGCGCGACCGGAAACGCGGCGAGAGGCACGAGCCCGACGAGACCGATGGCCAGAATGCGCGGCCGTGTCTCGAGCCACGCCAAGCGATGAAGAGCCCAAAACGAAGCGAGCGAGCTCGAGATGTAGCCTTCGAAGAGGTGATTCTTGTTCGAGCCCTCGCGACCCAACGCGAACGTCCCGAGCGCGACGCTCGTGACGACGACGATGGCGAGCGTCTTCACCTCTGCGGGCAACGCGCTCCACGTCTTTCGTCCCGCCTCCGACCAGAAAGCGAGCAGCGCGAGCGGAAAGAAACCGAAAATCCAAGGATTTTGGGGCAGCGCACGCGACAACACCTCGGTCATCAGACCGAAGTGCCAATCACTGATCGCGGGCACGGTGATGATGTTGTAGCGATAGACTTCACCGCCGACGGCGAGGCTCGCGGCCACCAGGGTGCCGAACGGCACGAGAAGCGCGAGGAGAGCGCGAATGCTCCTTGCGACGACGAGCGTGGACGCGGCGCAGCCGAGAAAACCGAGAATGCACGATTGCTTGAAGCTCCAGGCGAAAAAGAAAAGGAGCGAGGCGACGGCGAGCCGCCCCGGGGCCGCTCCGGCGATACCGGGAAGCGCGACGTACAACCCGCCGAGCGCGAACGCCGCCGCCCATAAGTCGGGGCGGATCGAGAGACTCCACCAGGCGATGAACTGAGTCCCGAACCACACGACGAAGGCGAGCGCGCCGAGCGCTCCCCACTCCAGCGAACCCCGCGGTCGCGCCAAGCGCTTGGCCGCCAGCACGAACAGCGTCGCCCCCACCACCGCACCGAGCAGCGTGAAGAGCCTGCCCACCCAAAGCAGCGCTTCACCGCCGGCTCCGAAAACGCGGGCAACCCCGGCGTAAGCCCCGAAGAACCCGTAATTCATGAACGTCACGCTGTACGGTTCACGGTCCGGCCACTCGTAGAGCGGCGCACCGTGCACGACGCGCCAGATGGCGTAGATGCTCGGCCCCTCGCGACCCTCGGTGATCGTCCAGCGCCAGCAACTCGCCCACGACGTGAGACGCGTCCAGAAAACCAGCGCCGCGGCGAGCGCCGCGACGATCAGCATCACCCAAGCGGCCCGCGCGCCGCGAGGCGCTTCGCGTGGACTTTCGTGAGCGTCGGGAACCATGGGAGCCTTCGTACACCATTCCGTCGACCGAGCGATTCCGGCGTGCCGGCCGCTAAGATGGTCGGAAAATCACCTCGAAAAGCTCAGGCGACGTCGTCGTCAGGCCCGACGTTCGGGCGTGCGTCGCTGAGCTCACGTTCGCGGCGCGCGATGCGCGGTGCCGGCCAACGATCGACGTGACCGCAAGACTCGACGTCATACGGCGAGCGCGACGCTTCCGCCGAGCGTTGCATTTCGCCTTTCTCCAGAAGGCGATTCTCCATTACGCGTTCCACTTCGTGTAGTCGAAATGACTACGAAAAAAGTTCTTCATCGTTTGAAGCTCGCGTCGGTGTCGTGCGTCGTCGATTTTCCACTTCCCGAATCAATGCCGCTCTGATATCGGAACCGAAGCCGGGATAGGTTCGCTCGTCGACTGGAGCGCTTGGGAGGATTGAAATGGTGCGGAAACGAATCGTT
>DASUTR010000997.1:0-4404 GCA_036374535.1 Polyangiaceae bacterium | reverse complement strand
GCGCTGGCACTCCGCGCAGACGCCGTAGAGCTCGTGCTTGTGCGCGCGCACTTCGAACCCGTGGCGCGTGGCGACTTTGTCCTGGAGCTCCTCGATGGCGGGCTCCTCGAACTCGGTGATCTTGCTGCACTCGAGACAAATCAGGTGATCGTGGTGCGAACCCGCGTCCGCGAGCTCGTAGCGCGTGTGGCCGTCGCCGAAGCGATGCTCTTGAACGACGCCGCTCTCGGAAAGAAGCTTCAGCGTGCGGTACACGGTGGCGTAACCGACGCGCGGATCGATCGCGCGGACCTGTTCGAGCAAGCCGTCGATCGTGATGTGCTCCGTCGAGTCGAAGAACGTATCGATGATGAGGCGCCTCTGCTCGGTCGAGCGGAGCCCGCGGCGAGTCATGAACGCGTTCAGATCGGTGCGCAGGCGGTCCACGTTGGGCTGGTGGATGTGCTGCGTGCCCGACGTCGAGACTGCGCTCTTCACCCCGACGTTTTCCCCCCCGGGGCAGGGGGAGTCAAGGTGCGGCGCGATAGGCCACCTTCCGGGCCTTCCGCTCGCGGTTCGGCGACCTCATCGGGCCAGCGTGAGGAGGGATCCCGCTGCCGCCGCGAGAGGGACGAGGGCGGCGGGCCCGAGACCGAGCGCAGCGATCGCGGATGCGGCGAGCGCGGGCGCGATGCAGAGCGCGAGATCGAGACGCGACTTTTTGAGACAGTCGCGCGCGGCGTGCAGAGCGAACGCGGCGTCGCGCGCGTCGTCCGTAGCGAGCTGCACGCTGAAGTCCGCGGCCGTGGAGCCGGCCGAGCCGAGCGCGACGGCGACGTCCGCCGCGCCGAGCGCGCGATCGTCGGCGGGACTCCTGCCCACCACGGCCACGGTAGCGCCGCCGTCGATGAGCCGCTTCACCTCGTCGCCGAGCTCGGTCGGCGGCACCTCGGGCCGCAAATGTTCGATGCCGAGAGCTCGGCCGAGCGCGTCGCACGTCTCGCGCGCGTCGCCCGAGAGCAACACGGGCTCCATGCCCGCGTCGAGCACGTGCTGCACGGCGGGTCGCGCTCCCGCCATGAGCCCGTCTTGCAGGCCGACGAGGCCGACGAGCTTTCCTCCGAGCGCGACGAGCAGCACCGTCTGGCCGAGCGCTTCGAGCTCGGTGATGCGCCGCTCGGCGATAGCGACGCTCACCCGCTCCTGGAGCGCGAGCGCCCGGCTTCCGACGACGAGCGGCTGCCCGTTCGAGGCGATGGCCGTCACGCCGAGACCGGCGTGCACGCGAGGGCTGCGGATGGCGTCGGGGCGCACGTTGCGCGCGCGGGCCGCCCGCAACACGGCGCTCGCGAGCGGTCGCTGCTCGCTGCTCTCCGCGCCGGCCACGAGCGCGAGCACCTCGCTTGCGTCGCTGTCCCCGAGCGCTTCGATGCTCGCGACCTCGGGCTCGCCGAGCAACAGCGTGCCCCTCGCGCAGAACACGACCGTCGAGACGCGACCGGCGCGGTCGAGCGCCCCGGCGCTCCGAAAGGCCACGCCGCGCCGCAAGCACGCGAGCACCGCTTCCGCGACACGGCGGGCCGCGGCCGCCGCCGTCACGGGATACGCGCACGCGGCGTGGACCGCCGCGGCGACGAGCAGCGTCTCGATGCCGCCGAGGCCGGCGGCGAACGCCGTGAGCGCTCCGAGGCCGGCCGCGAGCGGCGCGCCGCGCTCGGCGAAAAGCCGCCCGTTTCGCGCCAGGGACGCGTGGAGATCGGCGCGCCGGCGGGCGTCGTTCGTGAGGCGCAACCAGGCGCGGTCGTTGCCCGCCCAGCCGACGATCGCTCGCAAGCGCCCATCGACCACGCGGGCTCCGGCGACGAGCACGTCCCCCTCCGTCACGGGACGCGCGCTCTTCGCGTCGAGCCACGGCAGCACCGAGCCGTCGCCCGCGGTAATCGCGACATCGGCCGGGACGAGGTCGTCGCGCTCGAGCAGGATCTCCTCGCCGGGCCGGAGGTCGATCGTGCGCACGGAGACGACTTCCTCGTCGACGACGCGCCGGCACGTTCCGTCGAGACTTTCCGCGATGCGCCGGCGTTCCGCGTCGAGCGGTCGCCGAGCGCGCCCGAGCAGCCCTGCGCCGAGTGCCGCGAGCGCGACGATGACGCTCGTCAGCGTGGCCGCTTCGCTCGTCAGCGGATCGGCGAACAGGAGCGCGGCCCACGAAACCCCCGACGCCGCGACGGGCGCCATCGAGCTCGTCGCGGGATGAAGGTCCGACGGATCGCGCGCGTTCGTCGTACGCTCGGTCACGAACGCGGCGCAAGCGACGGCCGCCAGAATGACGCGCGCCGCGAGCACGACGCGCGAGTCCCCCGCGAGCACGAGCCCGAGGCTCAAAGCGCTGCCGAGCGTCGCCACGCCGAGCAAGAGCCCGCTCGCGCCCGACGCGGGAACGCCCGCGCCATCGAGCGGAAGGAGCTCGGAGCGCGCAGGGGCCGGGGCGGGACGTGGCGTGCGCGAGCGGCGGTCGCCATCGGAGCGGCCGAGCGGTTCGCGCGCGACCTCGGCGACGGCGCGCGCCGTGGCGTGCCCGCCGTCGAGCACGGGCGCTTCGGCGACGGGGAAACCCGACGGCCGAGGCGTATGCAGTCGTGGCGCCGGCGTGTGCAGACGCGACGTTGGAATGGGGGTCATCCGCGCCGAAGCATCGAAACGCTCGCGGCAGGCGACGCTGCAGAAGTAGCGGAAGCGCTCGCGGATGAACGCGACGCGCTCGGCGCGCAGCGGATCGACCGGCGTCGCGCACGTTTCGCACGGCCGCGTCCCCTCCGCCCTCGGCATGGTGGGAGTCGCGGCGCTCGTCATCTAGCGGCTGAGCTCGGCGAGCACGCCGTCGACGATGCCGAGCGCTTCGTCGATCCGAGCCGGCTCGACGACGAGCGGCGGAGAGAACCGAAGCGCGCGTGCGCCCGCGAGCGTCAGCAAGAGGCCGCGCTCTTGCAGCGAGCCGAGCACCGCGCGTGCGTCCACGCCTTCCCGGAGCACGAGGGCTTGCAGCAATCCGCGTCCGCGCGCGAGCTCCACCACCTTCGCGTGGCGGCTCGCGAGCGCCGAGAGGCCGCGGGCGAGCGTCGCGCCGAGCTCGCGCGCGCGCGACACGAGATGGTCCGATTCGAGCGTCTCGAGCACCGCGAGAGCGGCCGCCGACGCGAGCGGGTTGCCCCCGAACGTAGACCCATGACTGCCGGGCGGCAGCGCTTCCGCGAGCGCGGCGCGACACAGCATCGCTCCGATGGGCACGCCGCCGCCGAGGCCCTTCGCGAGCGCGACGACGTCGGGAACGACGCCGTCTTCTTGGCACGCGAGGAACGTGCCGAGACGCCCGACGCCCGTCTGGATCTCGTCCAGCACGAGCAGCATGCCGTGCGAGTCACACAGCGCGCGGAGCTCGCCCAGGAAGCCGGCCGGTGCCGGCAGAACGCCGCCTTCGCCCTGAACGAGCTCGAGCACGATCGCGGCGACGTCCGGACCGACCGCGGCGCGCGTTGCCGCGAGATCGCCGTAAGGAACGTGCGTGACGCCGACGAGCGGCCCGAACCCGTCTTTGTACTTTTCCTGACCCGTCGCTGCGAGCGCACCCAGGGTGCGGCCGTGAAACGAATTGTGAAACGCGATGACCCGATACCGCTCTTTCTCGCCCCGCGCGTAGAAGTGACGGCGAGCGAGCTTGAGCGATGCTTCGATGGCTTCGGTCCCCGAATTGCAGAAGAACGCTCGATCCATACCGGTGAGCGAGCAGAGCTTCTGCGCGAGCAGAACGTTCGGTTCGTTGTAGAAATAGTTGGACGTGTGGATGAGACGCGCCGCCTGCTCCGAGATGGCGCGGACGAGCCGCGGATGAGCGTGACCGAGCGAGCTCACGGCAATACCAGCGCAAAAATCCAGATAGCGCTTGCCGTCGGCGTCCCAAAGCAGCGAGCCCTCACCACGCACGAGCACGAGCGGCGGCTGGCGATAATTCGGGTAAAGGTGGTCTCTGCCGAGAGCCACGAGGCGTGCCGTGGTGTCACCCATGCTGGCGGGCGTCATAGCACGCTCGACGTACTCGTGGCGTCGCGCGGCGGCGCGGCCGGGGCCCGCCGTTCGACGTGACCGATGCGAGGGGCGGCCGAAGACATATTGATCGACATGCTAGAATCGCTCGGATCCATGGCGCGGCGAAAGTCGGTCGAGCTCGGCCGAGGAAGTCGGCTCGTCGCGGGTACCGCCGTTCTGGTCTCGGCCACCGCGCTTGGCGCATGTACGAGTGCGGAGGGTGGAGACACCGGCGGCGGCTCGGGCGGCTCGGCGCAAGGTGGTAGCCTCCCGAGCGGCGGAACCGGAGCGATCGGCGGGCTCGGCGGCGCTACGGGCGGCACCGCTCCGAGCGGCGGAACA
>DASUTR010000996.1:0-5216 GCA_036374535.1 Polyangiaceae bacterium | reverse complement strand
GCGCCAGCGTTCGTGCTCCCGCCGGTCGTTCCAGCCGACCCGCCCGTCGGCGGGACGCCGCCCGTGCCGCTCGTTCCGCCCGTCGAGGTCGCACCGCTTCCGCCGGTCGACATCGCGCCTGCTCCGCTGCTCCCCCCCGAGGTCGACTCTTCACCGCCGGGCGTGTCATTGGACGTGCATCCCCACGCGAGAAGCGTCGCTGTGACGACACCCTGGACGTCTCTGAACCGGGAAGCTTTCACGAGTTACCTTGAGCGGGCGCGCCCACCGCTTCTCCTCGCGCAGTGGCGAAAGCCTATGGAATCCGTCACGAATCGGGCGCGCACGGCGGATGGGCGCGCTCTATGCCCGCCTCGAGCGTTTCGTATTTTTCAATCGTGAGCACTGGCGCTGGACCGTGTTGCTTCATGCCCGGCACGGCCATTGCTCATCGTCAGCGCGAGGTGCACGCGAACGAATTGCTTCGACGTTTTGCCGTAGGAACGCTGGCGCTCCTTTCGGCGTCGTGCGGGCAGAGCTCGTCGCACCACGACAACGTGATCGCGACGGGTGGCACAGGTGCAGGCGGTGGCACATCGGGTGGGGCGGGCGCCGGCGCTCGAGCCGGCGCAGGCGGCGAGAGCGGCGCCAACTCCTTTGCATGCGGGACCACGACGCCGTTTGCCGGCGCGAGCTCCGGGTTCGAACGCTGCGCTCGCGGCTACGTGCGCCGGACGATGCCCGGCACCTGCGCCTCGGGATTGCCACGCGTAGGCCCGGTAGAAAACTACGACTCGAGCGTCGATGGGTGCGAGTACGACACCGACTGCACCGAGTCAGCCGACGGGCCGTACGCTCACTGCGGGCCTCGTGCGGGCGGCGTTGCGCGCACCTGCGTCGAAGGATGCGTCGACGACGAAGGATGCGGCGCCGGTGAGCTCTGCCTTTGTGGAGAACCCGTCGGTCGCTGCGTACCGGCGAGCTGCACGAAGGGCACTGATTGCGCGACCGGATTCGATTGCGCAGCGTTCGACTCGGCGCCCGGGTGCTTCTCGACCGAGTTCGCGTGTCAGACGCCGAACGACACCTGCGCGAGCGCCGGCGACTGCGACGGATTCAGTCCGAATCCGTCGTTCTGCAGCCTGCGAAGCGGCGTTCGCGTGTGTTCGATCAATCAGTGTACGACGCCGTGAACTTTCGAGTCACGCGTTGAGGCACGAGATGTTCGAGCTCGTCGTGGGCTTCGCGGACGTGGCCGTTGCGGAGGGCAAGGACGACGGCAGCGTCCGGCGCCGATGGTCTTTGCGCTTCGCCCGTCGAATCGCGCGCTAGACTCGCGTCGCCGTTCGTTTCGGCAAGTCGCCACCTTGCACGGAGGTCGTCCCCATGGCTCTCGTACCTCACTCATTGGTCCTGTTCGTCGTGGTCGGTGCAGCAGCAGGCTCGTCGAGCGCTTGTAAGTCGTCGGGCAGCTCGCATGGCCGTGAATCGGCAAAACGCGAGGTCAACTCGGCGCGCGAAACAACCAGGGGAAACGGTGGCAACGCGGGTTCGGCCTTGGGCGGCTCGAACGCCGCCGGTTCGACGAGCCGCGGCAGCTCGGCAGCGGAAAGCAGCGAGTCGCGTGCCTGCGGGAATCAGACCTGTACGGCAAACCAGATCTGCATTCGACCTTGTTGCGGTGGACCGGCGCCCCGCTGCACGCCCCGACCGCAAGACGGCGGGCAGTGCCCACCAGGCACGGATGCGGTAAGCGCCTGTCCGGGCTCGTCCCGTGCCGGTTGTCGAGACAGGCCTTGCACGCCGCGGGCCCCCTTCTGCTCGGATGTTCCGGCGGCCTGCGGCGCCGGCGTCAACTGTCCGTGTCTCGGCAACGTCTGCGGCCAGGGAACATGCGGCCTCATCCACGGACGCACCGCGGTCTGCATGTGCGCCTGAGGAGTCGCAGCGAATAGAGTGTCAGGCGCCGCTGCAAACGACTTGGATTCGACCGGCTTCACCCGTGCAGACGCACGTGGAGGTCGGCCCGCAAGGCGAACGGGCCGGCGGACTGCAGAAGCACGAGCAATCGCGCGCACTGCAACTCGCCGGAAATGCATCGCACGTGCGGGTTTCGCTGCCACCGGGAAGGGCGGGCAACGTGCGATGACAAAGCTGCTCGCCCTCCTCGCACATCAACGGCCCACACGCGAACGTCTCGGTGGCGCTTCCGCCGGTTCCGGCCAAACCGCCGGACCCGTCGCCGCCGGCTCCAGCACTTCCGCCCTTTCCGCCATTGCCCGCATTCGATCCACCTGAGCCGCCTGGCTCGGAGCCCGCGTTCCCGCCAGGTCGTGTTCCGGCGTTTCCGCCCTGCTGCGCGCCGCCCGCGCCACCTTGCCGTCCAGCGCTACCGCCTTGGTCCGCGCCGCTCGTACCGCCTTGCGGTGCTCCGGCGCTACCGCCCTGTAGCGTGCCGCTGCTTCCGCCCTGCTGGGAGCCGGAGCTGCCGCCGGTAGCGCTGCCGCCACCGGCATCGGACGAATCGAAATCGTCGTCGCCGCTGTTTCCGCAAGCGAAGCCGGCAAACGCAGCGAGCAAAAGGCCTACGGTCCCCTCGAGATAGCGCATCGGGTCTCCTCGGAACATTTCTACCACTCGAAAGAGCGACCGCAATTCGCGAGGGAGCCCCGTCCGATTCAACGGGGCTCCCTCACGACGAGCATCGCTACTGCGTCTGCGTCTCACAGACCAGGAACGTGTCGTTTCCCGCCTGACCCAAGCAGACGTCGTGGAGTCCGCTCCCGTTCAGGAAGTCGTCCCCTGCGCCGCCTTCGAGGCGATCGTCGCCGCCGTTGCCCGTCAAGCGATCGTTCCCGCCGTCGCCGAACAGCCGATCATTGCCATTGCCGCCGAGCACCTGATCCGCACCGTCGCCGCCGAAGCACTGGTCGTCTCCCTCGCCGGCGCCGAGAATGTCGTCGTTGGCGTTCCCGTTCAGGACGTCCTGACCCGTACCGCCGAAACAGCGATCGTTGCCGTTGCCGCCGCTGATCGTGTCGTTGCCATCACCACCGGAGATGATGTCGTTGCCGCCTTGTCCATTGATGATGTCCTGACCGCCGAGACCGATGATGCAGTCGTTGCCGGCCGTGCCGTTCAACGTGTTGTTGTTCGACGTGCCGACGATCCTGTTCGTTCCCGCCGGGCAACAAGCCGCCGTATTGCCGGGACCGGCATGAACGCTCGCCGTGCAGGTGCCGGTCGCGCCTCCGCTGTCGGTGCAGGTCAGCGTCACCGTCGTCGTTCCGACGGCGAACGGACCCGTGGGGTTGATCACGCAGTTGACGGAGCCGCCATCCGGATCGAACGAGCCAGCGTTGATTTCCGCGCTCGACACGGCGGCAGTGCAGGACGCTCCGGCGTCGACCGCGACGTCGTTGCACCGAGCGACGGGGGGCTGATTTCCCGCGCCACCCCCGAGGCCCGTCACCGTCCAGGCGCTACGGCCGAGCAGACCCGCGATCAGCAGATCTTGCTGCGGCACGTACTGCATGTCGAGCACGGGGGCATTCGGAAGGTTACCGACCTCGAGCCAGGTTCCGAGCGCGTCCGTCGCCGTCGCGAAGACGCCGCGGTTCGTGCCGACCACGATCAGGCCGTGCCCGGCGCTCGGGATGAACTCGATGCTCCGGAGCTGCCCGGGCGAAAAGCTCGGCAGGTTTCCGGTGATGTCCGTAAAGCTCGCGCCAGCGTTGTTCGTGACGAAAACGTTGTTGGAGCCGCTCACGTACGCCGTCTGGAAGCTCGCCGGATTCAGCACGATGTCGTCGGCGTCGAACGTCGGGAAGGTGGCCGCCGTTTGCACGAGCGGTCCGCCCGCCGTGAGCCTCACGAACACCTGGCCGAATGCCGCGGCGTAAAGCACGTCGGGGTTGTTCGGATGCCCATACACGATATCGCTCGCCGAGGCCGCGTTTCCGAGCGACGTGATGGTCTGGCCACGGTCGAAGGATTCGTAGACGGCGTCCGCCATGCCGAAAGCGATGCGGGCCGGATTGGCGCGATTGAGCTCGACCGGTGTGTAGAACTGCGGCGCGAAGATCCCGCCCCCAGTCGGGATCAGCGCCGGGAACGTACGGGCGATCTCGACGTTGGCGGCGTTGAACGTCGTGAACGAGAATGAACCGAGGTTCTGGATGCTCGTGTAACGAAGCGAGTTACCCGGGCTCGAAACGAGATCGACCTGCACGTCCGCACCGTCGGCTCCCAGGAACATGTTCCACGTCGGCTGAGCGGGCGTGATCTGCACGGGTGTACCGTTGTCTTGCGTGCCGCCGAACGCGATGCTCGAATTCGCGTCGTACGCGATTTCGTGGAACTCGACGCTCTGTAGGTTACCGGCGAGGCTCTGCCAGTCGGCGGAAGCTTGCTGCTGCGGTCGCCGATAGATGCCGCCGTCGCTCACCTCGATGTAGTTGTTGTTCGCGTCGAACGCGACGTCGCGCGAGTCGGGATGCGGGAACGTCCCGTTCGGCGTTCCGCCGAACGCGAAATCGGTCCACTGGACCTCGTCTTCGTCCGCGTTGCCGCGACGCCAGCTGAACACGCCGGAGACGTACACGAGGTTCGAGTTGACGGGATCGGCAGCCATGGCGAAGTGGTGGACGAACGCGCGTCCCGTCACACCGGGCTGCTGCATCTGCACCCACGTCGCGCCGCCGTTGGTCGTATAGCCGACGTAGATGACGGGCGCCTCGAAGCCCGCACCGAGCACGGCGACATAAGCGCGGCCGTCGTTCGCCGTCATCATCAGCGCCATCTCGCCGACGCTCATGGCTTCGGCGAGACGCCCCACGCCCGGATCGTTCTGCGAGACGTTGACCCACGTCGCGCCGAGATTGTCGCTCCGGAACACGCCGCTGTTGCCGAATCCCTGTCCCGTCATCGTCGTGTACAGGCGATTGGGGTTCTGGCGGTCCTCGATGAGATCGTCGAGCCCGTCCACGGGAAGCCCGGTACCGGGCGTTCCGGAAATTGCGGACCACGTGGCACCGCCGTTCGTGCTGCGCGCAAGACCGACGCCGCCGAACGCGGTGAAGCTCGAAACCAGGAGCGTGCTGCCACGGATCACGACGCCGCTGATCTTTTGTCCGGCCAACAGCGGATCGGTGATCAGGGTCCATGACGTGCCGCCGTTTTGCGAGACCAACACGTCGCCGGAGTTACCGCCGTCGGAGAAGAACGAGCTCCACGCG
>DASUTR010000995.1:0-13541 GCA_036374535.1 Polyangiaceae bacterium | reverse complement strand
AACCTAGTCCTGGGTTTCCGGCTTGTCAAAGAGATTTCGGTACGTGCCTGCGGATTTTTTTCCGCGCCGCCCTTTGGGCTCTTTGACCCGCCGAGCCGCTCGCGTTTCGCTCGCGGGGGCCTCGGCGCCGCTCGCAGGACGCGTTGGAAGCGCCTTGCGACGGGTTCCCTGACCTCGGTCAGGGAAGCTCGGAAGGTCACGCGGGGGGCTACTCAGCGCGGTCGCTGGGGGGCACCCTGGTTCCTCCGTGCGAGGAGGAAGATGGATCGGCCGCTTGGTCGGCGCAAGGGGGCCGACGGTCGTTTCTCGGTCGCTTCCGGTCGCCCTTTCGGCGAGACCCCCGCTAGAGGGCGTCGGCGAACCAGTGGCCGGTTCTTTCGCGGACGAGCGTAAATTCCAAGCCGCTCGGCAGGCGGGCGCGGAAGGCGACCTCCCGCCGGTTTGCCGAGGGGCCGCCGTGGCGGCCGAGAATGACCACCGGGCGCCAGGAGCCCCCGACCCAGAGCGCTTCGGGGCGGCGCCGGTCACCCGGCGCGGTGCGAACCTCGACGCGGAGCCAGCGCTCGGACGGGGGCGTGTCGTCGGGGGTACCGAGGGCCGCCTCGAGCTCGACGGCGCGGACCGCCTCCGCGGCGGCGCGTTCGGAGAGCCCGAAGCTCCGGCGGGGGAGCTCGAGGACGAGCGCGTAACCGTCGGAGAGTCCGACGACGGCGAAGCTCTTCTTCTTGCCGCGCACGAGAAGCCGGTGGGTATCCCGGTAGCTCGGGTGGGGGACGGCGCGAGCGACGTCGAGCACGAGGCGCCACTCGGCGGCGGCGACGCGGATGTTGAAGGGCTCGAGGTAGCCCGCGTAGTCGACGGTTTCTCCTTCGCGATCGACCAGCGCGACGCCGAGCGCGCCCGTGCCGTCGCAGAGCGTCATGAGGATACCGCTGAACGGTGAAGCCGCCTGGTCGCGCGGGGCGAGCGATCGGCGGCGCCTGCTCATGATGGTCGTGCGAGCGAGCTCACGGCGCGCCGAGCACGAGCTCCGTGAGGCTGTCGGCGGTGCGCTCGATCTCGACGGGCGTGTCGCGGCGAAGCAGTGTAACCGTTTCGTCGAGGCGCTTCTTCGCGCGGCGCGCGACGATGTCGTCGTGAAGCGCGGCGCGGCGCTCGTCGAGCGTGAAGCGTCGCTCCGGCAAGCGTTCCTCGAGGAGAATCACGTGGTAGCCGAACGCCGACTTCACCACCGGGCTGTGCTCGCCCGCGCGCTCGATGGCGTTCGCCGCGCGCGCGTAGTCGGAGTCGAGCGAAGGAAACTTCGTGCCGGGACGGGCGCCGGGATCCCACATGCGACCGTCCGTCGTGACGGGGCTCAAGCGTTCCGCGACGACCTCGAGGGGTGCGGCCGGAAATGCCCGGGCTCGCTCGAGGAACTCGGCGCTCGTCGAGGCGCCGCGCAGAGCCGCGGCGAGCCGCTCTGCGAGCGCGCGCGCCACCGATGCGTCTTCTGGTTTCTTCGTCAGGACGACGGCGTGGGTCGTGCGCGCGCTCGGCGGGCGATCGAAGTCGAGCCAGCGTTCGGCCGTGACGTCGGCGAGCTCGGCGTCCGTGGGAGGTCCGGCGTTCTCGGCTTCGTGCTCGAAGCCCTCGAGGACACGGCGCGCGAGGTTCGCTCGTTCGGCGACGGTCACGCGGTCGGCGCGTTCCGGCTCGGCTCGCGCCGCGACGGCGAAGAGCGCGTCTCGAATCGCGAGCTCGCGAGCGGGTGCGCGGTCGATCCCGCGCGCCACGGCGATGCGCACGATCGTATCGACGAGCACGAGCTCGCCGCCGACGCTCGCGGCGACGCCGGCCGGTAGACTTTTCCGTGTGACGGCGGAGCGCGATTCCACCGAGCACGACAGCGCGAGGGCGGACACGAGCAGCACGCCGAGTCTCATGGCGGATTCGAGCGCGGCCGCAGCATGTCCGTCGCGCCCCTGAGCGCGAGCCCCCCTACGACGAGCCAGTAGAGCGCGGCGAGGTCCCGGCGGTCGCCGAGGGCGAAGATGCCGAGACCGAACGCGACGCACGCCGCGACGAACAGGACGATGTTGACGGCATCCGCAACGCGAGCCATGGCCGATCTTGTCGAAGTATCCTCCCCGGGACTCGCCATTCCAAGCGCGATTTCGCGCTCTCGGAGCGGAAGTCAGCGCGCGAACGCGGCCCAGACGAGACCAAGACCGAGGAGCACCGCGAGCGCGGCGAGCGGCGGGGCCATGGCGTTCATGCGCGCGCCCGCGGACGGGAGCTCGCGGCGGCCGCCGAGTCCGAGCGCGATACGCGAGCCCGAGCCGAGCACGAGGAGCGCGCACGCCGTGGCGACGCCGTGCGCGAACAGCGCCGGCTCGGCGCGCTCGACGCGAAACGCGAGCCCTTCGAGCACGAGCGCGGCGACGACGGCGACCCCGACGACCGGCAGGCTCGCCGGCGAAAGGTGCGCCCGCGGCGAAAGGGGCGCGCCGCCGAGGACGTTCGGCGAGTCCTCGGGAACCTGCGAGCCGCGAGCGCGCCCCCACCCGAACGCGTAGAGCACCCAGCCGAGCACCCCGAGGGCCGAACGAACGGGATCGAGGCTATCGACCCCGAGCGCCGGACCCGCGAAGCACCACGCGCCGAGCGCGGCGCCGATGAATCCGTAGATGCCGAGAGCGCGCCCGAGCCGCGGCCGGTCGCTTTCGAGCGCCACGCCGGCGACGAGCGAGACGGCGGCGAGGAACGCGAACGCGCGCGCCGCGAACGGAACGCCGGGCTGCGCCGCGGGATGAACCACGGTGAGCAGCCACGCGTAGAGGCCCGGAGCGAGCACACGCATGCGCTCGGGCAAGCGAAAGCGTTCGGAGGGGCTCGCCGCAGCGTCCGGCGATGCCGGGGGCGGCGAGCTCGGGATCACGTCGCGAAGCTCTCGACGAGACGAAGGAACGTGAGCACGGCGTGACCCGTCGCGCCTTTCGGGTACGCGCCCCGCGCGCGCTCGGCGTACACGGGGCCGGCGACGTCGCAGTGAATCCAGGGTTTTCCGCCGACGAATTCACGCAAGAACAGCGCGCCGAGGATGGAGCCTCCGTAGCGATCGCCCGTGTGCTTGAGATCGGCTACGTCGCTCTTCAGCTGCTCGGCGAGCTCGTCCAAGAGCGGCATGCGCCAGAACGATTCGCCGGCCTCGCGCGCGGCGCCTTCGAGTGCTTCGGCGAGCTCGTCGCTCGTGGCGTAGAACGCCGAGGTCGTCTTGCCGAGCGCGACGAGCGCGGCGCCCGTGAGCGTCGCGGCGTCGACGATGAGATCGGGCTCGAGGCGCGCGGCATAGGCGAGCGCGTCGGCGAGCACGAGCCGCCCTTCGGCGTCGGTGTTGATGATTTCGACGGTCTTACCGTCGAGCGACGTGAAGACATCCGCGGGGCGATAGGCCGAGCCGTCCGGCATGTTCTCGGCGGCGCCGACGATGGCGTGCACTTCCACGTCGGGGCGCAGCCGGCCGACCGCCGCCATCAAGCCGAGCACGGCGGCGGCGCCGCCCATGTCCGTCTTCATGTCTCCCATTCCGGGCGCTGGCTTGATGCAGAGCCCGCCCGAATCGAACGTGAGACCTTTACCGACGAAGACGAGCTTCTTTTTCTTCCTTCGCGGGAGGTAGCTCATGTGGATGAAGCGCGGGGGATTCGCGCTGCCCTGACCCACGGCGTAGTGGAGATGCATGCCCGCCGCGCGGATGCCGCGCGCGTCGAGCACTTTGATCTTGAAGCGATGCTCGCGCGCGATGCGTCGCGCAAGTTGGGCCAGGGTTTCGGGAACGAGTTCGTTCGGCGGCTCGTTCACGGCGTCGCGCGCGAGGCACACGGCCTCGGCGACCGCCTTGCCGAGGGCGAGCGCCTTCTTCTCGCGCGCTCCCGAACGCCCCGGCGTCAACACGAGCACGCGCTTGAGCTCCGTCTTCGGGCGGCGGCTGCCGGTGAAGTACTTGGCGAACCGATAGGCACCGAGCGTCGCGCCTTCGCCGACGGCGCGGAAGTCGGTGTCCTCGGGGAGCGCGAGCGCGACGTTGCGCGCGCCGAGCGCCATTGCAGAGCGAACGCTCGCGGCCACCATGTTGCGCGCGCGCGGCGCGTCGATGCCCTTGCCCGCGCCGACGAGCAGGATGCGGCGCGCCTTGAGGCGGCCGAACGTGGGGACGTCGAGCATCTGATCCGCCTTGCCGGTGAAATCGGCTTGCTTCACGTGCGTGACGAGCCCGCCGCCGAGCGCGCGATCCAGCGCGAGCAGCCAGGGATTTTTCGTGGGGGCGTTCTCGCCGATGAAGAGCGCGAGCACGTCGGCGTTCACGCGCGCGAGATCACCCGAAGCCAATTCGACTGAAACCGCCATTCGAGTGACAAGAGACGCTAGTCCCACGTTCCCGCCGTGGCAAACGGCACCAGCGGTTCCGGCGGGCGGAGTCGGGCCGTATCCGTTATGTTTGCGCGATGAACTGCTTCTTGCGTTCACCGGCTCGTTCGGTGGTCGCGGCCGCGTTCGCGGCGTCCGCGCTGTGCGTCACGGAGCGATCGTCCGCGCAGTCGAGCGCTGCATTTCCCGAGCCCGCGCCGACTCCTGCGCCCGCGCCGGCGCCCGCGCAGCCGGCGCCCGCGCCCGCTGCGACGACGCAAGGTCCACCCCCCGCCGCGCCTGCGGCCGCGGTGCAGCCCGCGCCGGCGCCCGGTCCTCCACCGCCTCCGCCCGCGTACGCCGCGCCCGCCTACCCGGCGGACCCCGGCCCGGGTTACGCGGAGCCGCCACTGCCCCCACCGCCGCCCGAGCGCCCCGAAAGCGACGGCTTCGAGATGCCGCCGTTCTCGGTGCGCGTCGATCCGTTCTTGTGGCTGCTCGACGGAAAGTTCGCGCTCGAGCTCGAGGTCGGCCTCACGAAGTTCTTGAGCGTGGAGCTCGTGCCGCTCTTCGTGGTGAACGAGCAGCCACCGACGTTCAACTACTTCACGGGTCGCGACGATCCGCTCTCGCGAGAGTCGGACGGTATCGGTCCGCTCGCCGGAACGTCCGTCGGCCTCGGCTTCTGGCTCAGCGGAAAGCCGCTCCAGGGCACGGTTTTGCGCGGCATCTTCACGAACTACGCGTATCACTACGTGGCAGCCGACGAGCAGGGCGAGTTCGACAACGTGAGCCACGTCGAGCGACATCTCTTGGCGTACATCGGCTCGCACTCGAAATGGGGCGTGTTCACGCTGGCGGGCGGCTTCGGCATCGGGGCCGACCTGAACCACGAGGAGCGCTGCTTCGTGAACGATCCGCCCGACTACCCCGCGACGACGCAGGGCTGCGACGGCGATCTTCTCATCAAGGCGAGCCGCAACGCCGACTACGTCGCGAACCTGAACAGCGGGCTCGGCAGCGTGGTCCTGCTGTTCCGCTTCTCGCTCGGTGTAGCCTTCGACTGATGGCAAACGACGCGATCATCGTGACGGGAGCAGGCGGAGCGCTCGGCGGAGCGCTCGTACGGGCGCTCGCGGAAGGCGACGCGCGCGTCGTCGCCGTCGGTCGCGGCGTCGACCAGGCGCGGCTCGACGCGGAGCTCGGCGCCGGACGCGCGCTCGCGGCGACGTTCGATCTGGTTTCACGCGCTGGATGGGCGGAGCTCACCGCGCGGCTCGAACGCGAGGGGCTCGCGCCGAGCGGCGCCGTGCTCGCAGCCGGCGCTTGGAAAGGCGGAAAGAAGCTCCACGAGGAAACCGACGACGCGACCTGGACGGCGATGCTTGCCGCGAACCTCGAGACGGCGCGCGTGTCGCTCCAGGCGCTCTTGCCGGACATGGTGAAACGAGCGCGCGGCAGCATCGTGCTCGTGGGCTCGCGCGCGGCGGAGCGGCCTTGGGAGAGCGAAAACGCCGCGGCTTACGCCGCGTCGAAAGGCGCGGTGGTCGCACTCGCGAGCGCCGTCGCCGCCGAGGTGCGACACGCGCTCGTGCGCGTCAACGTCGTCTTGCCGAGCACCATCGACACGCCGGCCAATCGCGCCGCGATGCCGAAGGCCGACACGTCGCGCTGGGTGACGCCGGAGTCGCTCGCCGGCGTCGTGAAGTTCCTGCTCTCCGACCGCGCGCGCGACATTTCGGGAGCAGCCCTTCCCGTCTACGGCCGCGCGTGAACGCGCGCGGCGGCGAGCGCGCTACCAGTATTTTTCGACCGTGACGTGACCGGGAGTGCGGACGCGGTGTTTCTTCATGCCGCGCGTCGCGAGGCGCTCGATCATGGCTTCGATCATCTGCGGATTGCCGCACAGCATGACGTGCGACGAGGCGCGGTCGAGCGAAACGCCGGCGGCGCGTTCGAGCGAGCCGTCGTCGAACGCGGTCGTGACGCGGCCGGCGAGGAGGGGGCCGGCGGGCGCTTCGCGGCTGACGATGCGGACGAGCGAGAGCGACGGGCGCGCGCGCGCGAGTTCGTCGAGATCGGGCCGGTGCGCGAGGTGGGCGCCGTCGCGCACGCCGTGCACGAGGACGACGCGCTCGAAGCGCTCCCAGAGCTCGTCGCTTCGCAGGATGGACAAGAAGGGACCGAGTCTGGTGCCCGTCGCGATCAGCCAGAGATCCCGCGCCGGGGGAACCCAGCGCAGGGTGAAAAAGCCCTGGGGTTTGCGCTCGACGAGCACTGCGTCGCCGGGCGCGAGCGCGAGGAGCCGGGGAGTGAGCTTGCCTGCCGAGACCTCGGTGACGAGAAACTCGAGCGGAGCGCCCGGCGGCGACGCGATCGAGTACGAACGTCGGTCCTCGTCGGCGGCTCCGGGGACCGAGAGATTCACGAACTGACCCGGTGAGAAGGGCTCGATTTCGGCCTCGACGCGAAGTGTCGAAAGCCCGGGCGCCCAGTCTCGGCGCGACAACAGGCGTCCTTCCGACCAACCAGACATGAACTTCGATAACCCCACACAAACCTTTGAGCAAGGCTGGAACGCGAAAAACGCGGCAAGCCGAAAAGGAGCGTGTACGCTAGCCCTCGAATGGCGTTTCCCGTCACCTGTCCAGCGTGCGGCAAGGCGTTTCAGCTCGCGACGGAGATCTACGAGCGCAAGGTTTCGGGGAAGGTCGTTTCGATCAAGTGCAAGCAATGTCAGGCGGGGATTCGCGTCGATGCGACGAAACCGGGTGAGCTCAAGGTCATCGGTGCGACGCCGCCCGGCGGCGGCGATCTGAGCGTCGGTCCGAAGCCGCCCGAGGCGCCGAAAGCACCCGCCGCGGCTGCTGCGACGGCACCGCCTGCCGGTGCCCCCGCGGCGGCAACGCCGATGCGCATGCGCCAGCCGACGCTCATCGGCATGACGACGCCGAACACGACGGCGCAAAAGCAGCCCGCGTTCGCGGCGAAGCCGGCGGCGTTCGCACCGAAGCCGGCGGCCGTTGCGCCCAAACCGGCGACGCCGCTCCTGTGGGCGGTCGACAGCGGCGGCACGGGCGACGATCGCGAGCTCAGCGAGGACGAGATCCGCCGCGAGATCCAGGCGGGGACGCTCGACGCGCAGACGCTCGTCTGGCGCGAGGGCATGGCGGAGTGGCTCGAGCTCGAGAAGGTCGCCGAGCTCAAGGGATTCCTCGAGGCGCCCACGCCGGAAGAGCCGAAAGTCGCACCGCGCGGGCCGGAGCCGAAGGCCGCGCCGCGCGTGGAGCCACCCGTAGCGCACGCGTCGAGCTTCCAGGAAGAGCAGGACGCCGAAGCGACGATGATCTACGACCGCTCGGCGCCGAACGCGGCCTTCGAGCCGTTCACCGTGCCGCAGGAGCTCGAAACGACGGCGCGCGTGATGCTCGACGACACGGCGAAGCTAGCCGAGCTCGAAGCAGCGCCGCCGCCGCCACCGCTTCCGGCAGCCGGCCGTCCCGCGCCCTTCGCGAAAACGGCGCCGCTCGCCGACGCGCCTCCGCCGCCGCTCCCGAAACCACCGGCGCCCGCGCCGCTCGCACGCTCGGCGCCGCTCGCCGACGCGCCTCCGCCGCCCGTTCCCGCCCCCCGCCCCGCGCCTGCAGCTCGGCCGCCCCTGCCCTTGCAACCAATGCCCGCTGCCGCTGCCGCACCCGCGACGACGGCGCCGACGCCGACGCCGTCTGCGTTCCGCGCGGAAGCAGCACCCGCGCCCGAGCCGCCTGCGCCGCCGCTTCCGAAGCCGCCCGCACCGGCTGCGCTCGCGGCGGTGCCCTGGGGCGATCCGATGCCGTCGGCAAAGCCGCCGTTGCCCGCGGCCGCGCCCGCAGCGGCGCCGTTTGCGCCGGATCCCTTCGCGGTCGCAGCCACGACGGATCTCGACTTTCCTCCTCCCCGCAGCAAGAAGCCGCTCGTCATCGGGATCGTCGTCGCCGTGCTCGCCGCGATCGGTATCGGTATCGTGATCGCGAGCTCGAGCGCGCCCGAGGCGGCGACGATCGCCGCTCCCCCGCCCGCGCCGAAGGAAGCGCAGCCTCCCGCGGAAACGAAGAAGCCCGAAGAACCCGAGCCGACGAGCGAGCCCACGGGCGAAGCGCCGAGCGGTCCGGGCGAATCCGCCACGCCATCGCCTGCTCCGAGCGGAAACTTCTCCGATCTGTTCTCGAAGGGCGTGAAGGGCTCGGGGTCCGGGCAAGCGACGAAGGGTTTCGACGAGGCGGCGGCGCGCGCCGCGCTCGCCGAGCTGCTCAAGCCAGCCGCGGCCTGCAAAGAGCCGGGCGGCCCGACCGGGCAGGCGAACGCGACCATCACGTTCGAGCCGAGCGGCGCGGTTTCTGGCGTGACCGTCGGCGCGCCGTTCGCCGGGAGCTCGACGGGTACGTGCATCGTGACGACGTTCAAGCGCGCGAAGGTCGCGCCGTTCTCGGGCTTGCCCGGGACCGTCTCGCAGACGATTAGTCTGAGATGAGCTCTGCCGTTACGTGCGAAGGAGCAGACTTCCCCAATGGAAGCCTGCTCCTAGCGCGAGCACGCAGACGAGCTGGCCGGATCGGAGACGACCGTCGCGACGCATCTCGTCGAGGAGGATGGGGATGGTCGCCCCCGAAGTATTGCCGACTCGATCGATGTTCGACGGCATCTTCTCGACGGGAACACGGAGCCGCTCACAGACGGCTTCGTTGATGCGCTGGTTCGCCTGGTGTGCGACGAACCAATCGACATCGGCCGTCGACACGCCCGCACGCTTGCACACGGCGTCGACCGTGCGTGGCAGCTTCACGATGGCGTGCTTGAAAACTTCGCGACCGTCCATGTGCAGGAGCGCTCGATCGTCGTCGGTGGAACCCGCCGGCAGGTACGGGCGCTCGCGAAATCCCGTGGGAATGCAGAGAAGCTCGGCGTAGCGGCCGTCGGCTTGGAGATCGATGCCGAGCACGCCGATACCGGGCGTCTCGCTGCGTTCGACGACGAGCGCGCCCGCGCCGTCGCCGAAAATGATGGCCCAGCCGCGGTGACGCGTCGCGCGCTCCCATGCTTCGGGTGATGGACGGCGATCGCTCGTGCCCTCGAGCACGTCCCAGTCGCGCCACGGCATGAGCGGCGCGTGCGCTTCCGCACCCACGATGAGGATGCGGCGCGCGGCGCCGCCGCGGATGAGCGAATCGGCGACCTGGAACGCGTACAGCATGGCCGCGCACTGCGTGCGCAGATCGAGCGCGGGCACGTTCTTGCAACCGAGGCGTGCTGCGAGGAGCGGCGCCGAGCCCGGCAAGAGGTGGTCGGGCGTCATCGTGTTGAAGAGCACGTAATCGATGTCCTCGGGCCGCAGCCCGGCGGACTCGAGCGCTTTTTGCGCCGCGGGCAGCGCGAGATCGGCGGGGCCCTGGCCGGGCGCGGCGAAATGGCGCTGGCTTATCCCCGTTCGCTGCCGAATCCATTCGTCGTTCGTGTCGAGGACGCGACAGAGGTCGTGATTGGTGTACGGCCGGCCGGGGAGAAAGTGACCGCTACCGATGATGGACAGACCTGCCATTTCGAGATCTCGGAGCCGGGGCTCCGTACTACTCCCAGGGCCTCGTGACCAGCGCGTGTGACGGCCGCCGCGCCAGAAGGGCCGATCGGTGCGGCCCGCAGGGCGGAAACGCGGGCGTCTAGCGGGGCGGAGCCGGAGACCGGGAACGGGCAGAACCCCGTTCCGAGCGCCCGTCCCCGAACACGGGCCGGAAAAATACGAGGGGGCGTTCGGCGCTCAAGGAAAACTTTCCACGTTCGCTACCAAGGCGCCGCGGCACCGACGGAGCGATAGCAGGCGGCGACGTCTTCCCAGAACGTCGGATAAGTCTTGGCGACGCAGGCGGGCTCCTCGATGGTGACGTGACCGGCCGCCATGCCGAGGATCGCGAAGCTCATCGCCATGCGGTGATCTCCATACGTGCGAACGAGCGCAGGCTGCAGGGGACGCGGCTCGATCACGAGATAGTCGGGACCCTGCGCCACCTTTTGACCGAGCCGTTCGAGCTCGTTCACGACCGCCGCAAGTCTATCGGTTTCCTTGATCCGGATGTTGGCGACGTTCGTGATGCGCGTCGGCCCGTCGGCGAGCGGCGCGATGGCGGCGAGTGACATCACGGTGTCCGAGATGTCGTGCATATCGACGTCGACGCCGCGGCGCGCCTTGCCGCTCACGGTCGTCGCGCCGCCGTCGCTCGAAACGACGGCGCCGAAGCGTTCGAGCACGCGTACGAAGTCGTAGTCCCCTTGCAGCGCGCCGGGGGCGAGATCGGGCACGGTGACGCGGCCCCCCGTCGCGGCGGCGAGCGCGAAGGGATAGCTCGCCGCCGACGCGTCCGGCTCGACGACGTAGCGGCGACCACGGTACGCGCCGGCGCGCACGACGAAGTCGTCGCCGTCGAGGTCGACCTTGCCGCCGAAGTCCTCGACCATGCGGCGAGTGATCTCGACGTACGGCCGACTCACGAGCCGTCCCGCGACGCGGATGCGCAGGTCGCCGTCGGCGGCGGCGCCCGAGAGCATGAGCGCCGAGAAGTACTGACTCGACCGTTCTCCGGACATCGTCACGGTGCCGCCGGGGAGCCGGCCGCCGTGGACGGTGAGCGGCGGCGCTCCCGTCGGACAGTCGACGGACACGCCGAGCGATCGCAAGCCGTCGACGAGATCGCCGATGGGCCGCTTCGCCATCGCTTCGTCCCCCTCGAGCGTCACGGCGCCCGGGACGAGCGCCGCGAGCGCCGTCAGAAATCGCACCGTCGTGCCGCTGTTGCCCACGAAGAGCGCACGCGCGGGCGGACCGAGCCGGCTTCGACCGCCGCTCACTTCGAGCGCCCCCGGACCCGCGTCGCGCACGGCGATGCCGAGCGCTTCGAGCGCCGCGCGCATGTGCGCGGTGTCGTCGCTCGCGAGCACGCCCTCGAGCAGCGTCGTGCCCTCGGCGAGCGCGGCGAGCGGCAGCGCTCGATTGGTGATGCTCTTCGAGCCCGGAACGCGCCAGACGAGCTCCGGCGCGCGCGGCAGCGGCACGAGCTCGAGCGGCCCCTTCGGAAATGCGGGGGCGCTCATGACGCGCCTCGCTCGCAGAGGTCCGCGGCCGTCGACAACGCGTCCGTGCAGGTTCCGCCCGACGCCGACATCCGGCAATCGAAGGAAACGCACTCCGTGGCTTGCGCGCAGCCCGAACCCCCGAAATTCGTCGCGCGGTGGCAGAGCCCGTCGTCGAGGCCGCAGTAGCTGCCGAGTCCGCACTCGGGGTTCAGCGGCACGTCGGCGTCACACGCCTCGCCGGAGGGAACGATGGGCGTGCACGTTCCGTTCACGTCCCGTTCGGTCGTCGTGCAGTAGAGCCCCACGTCGCACACGGAGACTTCGCCGTTCGGGTACGGACACGTCGCGCGCTCAGGGAGGATCTCGAGCACCTGACACGTGGGCGTGCGGGTCAGCGGGTCGGGTAAGCAGCGCGCGGTCGCCGCTCCTTCGGGTTGCTCGCACGTCGAAGGCGTGGAGCACCCGCTGCCGATCGGCGCCGTGCCGCGCACCATCTTGCACTCCGCCCAGACCTCGCGCCGGACCGCGACGATCTCTTCCCAATCGGCAAGGCACGTCGCGTGAGCGCGCGTCCAAGCGGCGAGGCAGGGCTCCTCGGCTTCCGGACGATACTCGGCACGCCCCTCCGCGACGACCGCCGCGGCCGGCCGGCAAAATTCGGCGACGAAGCTCGAAGCGCAGCGTTCCGCCGAGAACGTTCCGACGGTGCTCTCGCAGCAGCTCGCGGCGCTCGCGCACAGGCGCGCCGCGAAGTCCGAGCAGCGCTCGAGAACCTCGGTCTCGACGGGATCGGGTCCCGCGGGCTCGGGATCCGGCTCATTTGCCTCGGAAGCACAGGCGAACATGACGGTGACGGTGAAAGCGAAGGAGAAGACACGACCCAAAGGCATCGATCTCATGGAAGCATAGCCGCGGTTCACGTGCTCGACGCCCCATAGTCGCGCGTGCGGCGGAGGGAAGCTATGCTTCGCGCCCCTCTTCAGGGTCCCCGTTCCGAATAGGCCGAGATGGAGCGCTTCGAACATCCCTACGCCAAGTTCCTGCACCGCGTGACCAAACCCACGCGCTACACCGGCGCCGAGCACGGCGTGCGGAAGAAGGACTGGACCGCCGTTCGAGCGCGCGTCTGTCTCGCGTTTCCCGACATCTACGACATCGGCATGAGCCACCTCGGGTTCAGGATGCTCTACAAGATCCTGAACGACGACCCGCGCACGCTCGCGGAACGTGCCTACACGCCCTGGGTCGACATGCAACGGGAGCTCCTCGCGCACGGGAAGCTTCTCGTGTCGCTCGAGAGCGCTCGGCCTCTCGCCGACTTCGATCTCGTCGGCTTCTCGCTCCAGTACGAGCTCACCTACACGAACATCCTGACGATGCTCGATCTCGGCGGCATCCCGCTCCGCAGCGCGCACCGGAGCGACGACGATCCGCTCGTCGTCGCGGGCGGACCCGTGGCGACGCACGCCGAGCCCATGGCGCCTTTCTTCGACGCGATCCTCATCGGCGACGGCGAGGAAGCGGCGACGGAGCTCGCGCTCTCGTGGACCGACGCGAAGCGCGAGGGCCTTTCGCGCGCGGAGCGGCTCGAACGGCTGGCGCGCATCGAAGGCGTCTACGTCCCCTCGCTCTACGACAGCGCGATCGACCCGGAGAGCGGGCTCGAGGTGGTGACCGGAGCGCGCTCGGGAGCGCCCTTACCCGTCAAACGGCGCTTGCTCGCGGACATCTCGAAATTCCCCTTCCCCGACGACGGCCCCGTGGGCGGGCCCGAGGCGATTTTCGACCGGATGAGCATCGAGGTCGCGCGCGGCTGCACCGAAGGCTGCCGCTTCTGCCAGGCGGGGATGATCTACCGCCCCGTGCGCGAGCGCGATCCCGTCGAGGTCATCCAGACGGTCGAGCGCGCACTCGAAAAATCGGGACAGGACGAGGTGAGCCTCACCGCGCTCTCGACCGCCGACGTGAGCTCCATTTCGCCGCTCATCAAGAAGCTCGCCGAGAAGACGGCGCCCGAACGTGTGAGCCTCGGCGTCGCGTCGCTCCGCGCG
>DASUTR010000994.1:0-4312 GCA_036374535.1 Polyangiaceae bacterium | reverse complement strand
GCATTCGGCTGCTCGCAGCTCGGCGACGATCTCGAAAACACGCAGAAAATTCTGGCCGGCCTCGCGACGCATCCGAACGCGGGGGGCACGCTCGTGCTCGGGCTCGGCTGCGAAAACAATCATCTCGCGGCGTTTCGTCCGTTCCTCGAGGGCGCCGACGCGAGCCGCACGCGGGTGCTCGCGGCCCAGGCTGCGACCGACGAGCACGAGGAAGGCCTGCGACTGCTCGAGGAGCTCGCGGCGCGCGCGAACCGAGACGAACGGCGCGACTTACCGGCGTCCGCGCTCGTCGTCGGGCTGAAATGCGGCGGCAGCGACGGGCTGTCCGGCATCACGGCGAACCCGCTCGTCGGGCGGCTCGCGACGCGGCTCGTAGCGAGCGGCGCCACGGCGATTCTCACCGAGGTGCCCGAGATGTTCGGCGCCGAAGACGCGCTCTTCGCGCGCTGCGTCGATCGCGAGGTGTTCGAGCGTGCCGTGCGCCTCGTGCGCGGATTCCGCCACTACTTCGTCGAGCACGGCCAGCCCGTCCACGAAAATCCAGCGCCCGGCAACAAAGACGGCGGTATCACGACGCTCGAGGAAAAGTCGCTCGGTTGCGTCCAGAAGGGCGGTGACGCTTCCATCACGGACGTGGTCGCCTACGGCGGGCGCGCGCGGCTGCCGGGTCTCGCGCTCTTGCAAGCGCCGGGAAACGACCAGGTATCGACCACGGCCCTCGTCGCCGCGGGAGCAACCCTCGTCCTCTTCACGACGGGTCGCGGCACCCCGCTCGGCAGCCCCGCACCGACGCTCAAGATCTCGACGAACCAGGACCTCTCGCGGAGAAAGCCCGGCTGGATCGACTTCGACGCGGGCCCGCTCGCGGCAGGGGCCGAGCGCGCCGAAATCGACGCGCGCTTCCTCGACCTCGTGCTCGAAGTCGCGAGCGGACGCCGGACGCGAAACGAGCTCCACGATCAGCGCGACATCGGTATTTTCAAAGACGGCGTGACGCTCTGACGGCGCGCGAGTAGGGGTCGAAACCATCGTCATGAAAGCCTTCTCCGATCCGTTCCTGAAGTCCCTGAACGAGGCCGGCGTCGTGGCCGTCATCCGAGCGCCGAGCGCGGACGCGGCCGTCGTCATGAGCCACGCGCTCGTGAGGGGCGGCGTGACGGGCGTCGAGGTGACGTTCACGACGCCCGGCGCCGCCGACGCCATCGCGCGCGTCCGCAGGGAGCTCCCGAACGCGCTCGTCGGAGCCGGCACGGTGCTCGAAGCGAACGAGCTCGCGGCGGCGTGCGACGCGGGAGCGAGGTTTCTCGTGAGCCCCCACTTCGACCCCGAGCTCCTCGCCCAGGCGCGAGCCCGCGGCGTGCCGTACCTGCCGGGCGCGCTCACTCCGACCGAAATCGTCCGGGCGTGGAAAGCCGGCGCAGCGTGCGTGAAGCTCTTTCCGGGCTCGGCCGTGGGCCCGGGTTACGTCAAGGCCATCCGCGGGCCCCTGCCCGATGTCCCGCTCATGCCGACGGGAGGCGTCGACGAGAAAAACCTCGTCGAGTGGCTGAAGGCGGGCGTCGTCGCCGCCGGCATGGGCGGCGCGCTCGCGACCGGCACGCCGGAGGAGATCGAAGCGGCCGCCAAGCGCATTATGCGTGTCCTCAATGCCTATCGTAACGACTTTCGGTGAATTGATGCTCCGGCTGAAAACGCCGGGGTTCCAGCGCTTCATCCAATCGAGCAGCCTCGAGGCGACGTTCGGCGGCGGCGAAGCGAACGTCGCGGCGAGCCTCGCAAGGCTCGGTCACACCTGCCGCTGGGTCTCCGCAGTGCCCGAGGGGCCCATCGGCGACTGGGCGCTCACGTCGCTCCGTGGGCTCGGCGTCGACGTGAGCCACGTGCTCCGACAGGGCGAGCGCCTGGGCATCTACATGCTGGAAGCAGGCGCGAGCCAG
This sequence comes from Polyangiaceae bacterium, assembly GCA_036374535.1. GTDB lineage: Bacteria > Myxococcota_A > Polyangia > Polyangiales > Polyangiaceae > PMG-095. Next base: position 2,375 of record DASUTR010000994.1, on the reverse strand, counting down.
CGCCCGTCTCAGGTCATCTACGATCGCGCCGGCTCGTCCATCAGCCAGCTGAAGCCCGGACAAGTGCCGTGGGACCGGGTCCTCGCGGGCGCCGCGTGGTTTCATACGACCGGCATCACGCCGGCCCTTTCCGAGGGCGCCGCGGCGAGCGTGCTCGAAGCGCTCGTCATCGCCAAGCGTTCGAGCATCACGACGTCCATCGACCTCAACTACCGAAAGAAGCTCTGGTCCAAGGCTCGCGCCGGCGAGGTCATGACGAACCTCATGGCTCACACCGACGTGCTCATCGCGAACGAGGAAGACTGCGAATCCGTCTTCGGCATCAAGGCGGGCAGGACCGAGGTCGCGAGCGGCTCGCTCGAGCACGAGCGTTATCTCGAGGTCGCCTCGCAAGCGCTCGCTCGCTTTCCGAACGTGCAGAAGGTCGCGATCACGTTGCGCGAGAGCAAGAGCGCGAGCGAGAACGGCTGGAGCGGGTTACTCGTCGACCGCCAGGGCCACGCGTTCAGCCGTCACTACGACATCACCATCGTCGACCGGGTCGGGGCGGGCGACTCGTTCGCAGCCGGCTTGATCCACGCGCTCCTCACGGGACGAGATCGCAAGCAAGCCGTCGAATTCGCGACCGCAGCCTCGGCCCTCAAGCACACCATCCCCGGCGACCTCAACCTCGTCACCGAAGCCGAGATCGACTCGCTCGCCCAAGGCGACGTTTCGGGCCGCGTCCAGCGCTAGCGGCAAGAACGCCGCACCGAGTCGGGCGCAAAGCCCTACTCGAATTTTCCGCCGGGTTTTCGCTGCTCGAGAGGCGTGATAAAGCGCCGGGCAACCATGCGGACGCCTTCACTGCTCGCCCTGTTCACCGCCCTCTCGCTCGCGACCCTCACCGGCTGCGGCGGCTCGCAGCCGGCCGCCGAGGAGCCGAAGAACGAAGCCTCGACCGACGAATCGAAAGCCGAAGACAAGGCTGAGGAAAAATCGGACGCGGCCGCCGATTCGGAGAAGAAGGACGACAAGAAAGAGGAGCCGAAGCCGGCGGGCGGCATGCCGGAGGTGAAGCGCACCCCGAAGGATCACCTCACCGCGCCCGACGTCGTGTTCATGTTCAGCTTCAACGACTCCGATCCGAAGAAGAAGGCGGAGGAACGTTGCGAGGCGCAGAGCAAGGGCGACCCGAAGAAGAACGCCCAGTGCATGACGAAAGAGCGCAACAAGTTCCCGGCGGACGGCATGCAGTTCAAGAAGAACGACAAGGGCGACTGGTCGTGGATGACGCTGCGCCGAACGGGCAGCAAGATCACCTACCTCCACAAGATCCCGTTCGAGTTCGGCGACGAGAAGGAAACCTCGATCACGCTGAAGCTCTCGGGCAAGGACACGGGCACGAAGCCGATGCGCAGCATCCCCTCGACGATCACCATCGAGGTGCCGAACGAATTCCAGATCGCCATGCAGGACCCGGAGCACGGCCGCCTCGTCTACGAGGCGAAGATCGGCATCACGAGCGAGCCCGAAGGCAAAGCGAGCGGCGGCGCCAGCCGCTGACGCCGAAAACACCTGCGCGACGGACGCCCCCCACGGGCGCGGCGCCCCCGGGCGCTAATCCCATTTGAGGGAGTTACCCTCGGCGTCGCGGAAGCTTCCGGTCGCGCAGAGGACGATGTCGATCATCGCCCAGATGCCGCAGCCGCCGAGCGTCAAAAGCTTCGCGACCCCGAGCCCGGGCTGGCCGGCGACGAACCGGTCGATGCCGAGCTGACCGCCGAGGTAGCCGGCGATCAGCACGTGCCCCCCATTGATCCTCGGATTGCCGACGGAGGGCGGCGGCCGGAGCGGGCGCCCGTCCCGGTCTTTCACGACACCGAGCGCGAACAGGATGTTGTCGATGACGGCCCAAAAAACGAGCCCGCCGAACGTCAAAAGCTTCAAGATCCCGAGCCAGTAGTGCCCGACGTAGAAGCGGTCGGCGCCGAGAAACCCCAGGAAATAGGAGAGCAGGAACGCCGTCCCGCGAGATTTCTCGGAATACTCCTGGCTCGCGGCCACGACCGGCGCGGGCACGTAGGCCCCCTCGGGCGGCTGGAAGGGATTGTACGGCGTGTATCCGGGAGGCGGTTGAAAGCCCAAGACGGAACAGTCTACTGCGCCTCTTCGGAAGCGCGCTAGCGGCGGGCGACTTCCACGTGGTCGCGGCCGAGCGCCGTCCCAGCCTGATCTTCGACTTCGACGCGAACGACCCAGGGCCCCTTTCCCGCCTGAGGCGGAAGCACCCCGCGCAGGGTGTCCCCTTCGCGCACGAACGCGACGTTCACGGGCTCGACGCCGAGGAGCACGCGCGGGCGAACCTCGATCGGCGCGTCGGAGCTCGTCCGATC
>DASUTR010000993.1:0-6402 GCA_036374535.1 Polyangiaceae bacterium | reverse complement strand
AGGAGCCAGCCGCGCTGGGGTCTCGCGTTTGCCCTCGCGGCGGCGTTCGCCGTCGCAATCGGCGGCGGACTCTTCGCGTACCGGCAGACGGCGGAACCCGAAGTCTTGCGAGCGAGTTGGAACGGGCGCGACGTGCGTGAGAACGCCGAGCTCTCGGTGCCGGCTGCGACGACCAAACCGCTCGAGTTTTCCGACGGCAGCCGAGTGGTGTTCGAAGAGAGCTCGCACGCAAAGCTCTCGCGACTCGGACCGACGCGTGCCGCGCTGCGGCTCGAGCGCGGGCGTTTCGTCGCGAGCATCGTGCATCACCCGAAAATGACCTGGGGTGTCGAAGCGGGGCCCTACCGCGTCGAGGTCGTAGGCACGAGGTTCAGCGTCGATTGGCGCGGCGAGCGCTCGAGCTTCGAAGTCGAAGTGACCGAGGGCGTCGTTCGCGTGACGGGCGGCGATCTCGGTCCCGACGGAACGACGCTCCGCGCTGGGCAGAAGCTCGAACGCAAGTCGGCGCCGGTGGCCGTCGAAGAGAAGGTCGCCCCTCCCGAGCCGAAGCTCGAGGAACCCTCGTCTCCCGCCGTGAGCGGCGAGCGCGCGGCAGAACCCGCACAAGGCTCGCGCGATCCGAGCCTCGCCTCGCTCGCGTCGGCGGGAAGGTACCGCGAAGCCCTGGAGCTTGCCGAAAAGCGGGGGTTCGAAAAAGTGATCGGTGAGCTTGCCGAAAACGACCTCCTGTTGCTCGCGAACTCGGCGCGCTATGCCGGCTCCCCGGCGCGCGCCAAGCAGGCGCTCGTCAAGCTGCGCGGACGATTCCCGGGCCGGCCGGCCGCCGATCTTGCCGCGCTTTACCTCGCCCGCATCGCCGAACAGGCCGAAAAACGCCCCCAAGAAGCGGTGCGCTGGCTCCGAACCTTCCTCTCCGAGTCGCCGACGGGGGATCTGGCCCAGAGCGCCCGGGGGAGCCTACTCAGCATTCTTTCCGCGCAGGGGGATACGTCGGGTGCCCGCGCTGTCGCAACCGACTATCTTCGGTATCATCCCGAAGGGCCGCTCTCCGAACAGGCCCGCTCGCTCGTCTCTCGAACCTCCCCTCCATGAAGCTTGCGACGGTTGCCGCGACGGTGGCGCTGTCCTCGTCGCTCGCAACCCACGCGATCGCTGACGAGCGTCAGGTCGTCGTCCTGAACTTGCGCGGCAACGCCTCGCTCCAGCCGTGGCCGGAGGGAACGCGCGCCGTCATCGCGGAGCTTTCCGCGAGCGACGACCTCGTGCTCGTCCGACCGAGCAGCTCGTCGACGTTCGCGGCGCTCATGGGCGAGCTCGAGAAAGCGTCCACCGAGGAGCAAACGGTGGGCGCCGTGTGCGTGGGCAAGAGCGGCAGCGCAGGCATCGCGTACGTGTGGGTGAACGGCGGCGCGAGCGCGATTCGCGTCGAAGACGACCTCCGCGAAGGCGCCGTCGCCGAGGGCGCGGTCGCCCTGCGCGTGACCGAGATCCTGCACGTTCGAAATATCGAGCTTCCGGGCACCAAGCGCGAAAAGAAGGCGACCTCGGCCGAACCCGTAAAGCCGCCGCCCGCGCCGCCGCCGGAGCCGGAACGCGGCCCGCCGGCGTTCACGACGTGGCTCGGCGCGGGCCTGCTCACCTCTTCGGACGCATCGGGGCCCGTGCCGACGGCGTCGTTCGGCGCGCGCGTGCCCATCCGCTCCATTTTCGCGCTGGAGGGGGCGGCAACGGGCTCGTTCGGCTGGCTCAAGGTGACGACCGACGCGGGGCGCGCCGAGGTGAGCATGCAGTCGCTCACCTTGCACGCCGTGCTGGATCCCTGGGCGGAAGCGCCGGCGAGCCTCTCGCTCGGATTCGGCGGCGGCGCTGCGTTCGCGTCCCAGCTCGGCTCCCCGAGCCCCGGCTACGCGGGGCTCTACGACTCCACGATCGTCGGCCTGGTTTCGGCTCGCTTCGGAGGCGCGCTGCGCGGCGAGCACCTGAGCCTCGTCGTGCACGCCGAACCCGGCCTCCTCGTGCCCGCCGTGACGCTGAACGCGGACGGACGGCGGCTCGCCGAGCTCGGGCGCCCCTGGTTCTCCGCCATGCTCGGACTAGGGTTTTCGCCATGAGGCGCGCGCTCGTGCTGTTCGCCTCGAGCGCGGGCTTGGCGCTCGCTCACGCCTGTGAAGGTGGCGAGCTCGACGCGTTCAGCGCGACCGGCACGGGCGGCCGAGGCGGCACGCTGACGGGTGGAACGAGCGGCGTACCGACGGGCGGATCCGCGTTCGGCGGCGAAGGCGGCGCGTCCCCGGACACGCTGCTCATCGACGACTTCGAGGACGGCGATCGCTTCGCGTCGCTGAATGACGGTGAGTGGTTCGTTTCGAACGACAGCACCGGCAACCAGTCGCTCGGCGTCGCACGGCCGTCGGTCGCACGCGAAGGCAGCGTGTATGCCATTCACACGTCGGGCGTCGGCTTCGAGCGCTTCGCGGCGCTCGTCTGCGACATTTCGGGCACTGCGGCGTCGTTCGACGCGAGCGCCTACCCGGCCATCACGTTCGTCGCGCGCGCCGAGCCGGGGTCCGCGCGGGCCGTTCATCTCTCGTTTTACGCGAACAACGTCAACTTCGCCGTACCGCTGACGTTCGACGACACGTGGGAACGACACACCATCAAGTTTACGGACGCCCTGCCCGTCGAGGATCCGAACGCCCGCCTGGACCCGCGCGCCATCGCCGCCATACAGTTCAACGTCACTTCCGGCACGTCGTTCGATTTTTGGCTCGATGACCTCGCCTTCGTGAGGTGATCGTGTCACAGAGTCGCGCCGGTCATGCCGAGGGCGCCCTTCATCGCTTGCGTCGTTCTCTTCGGCTGCACGGTCGAGCTCGGTGACGCGCCGGTCGCCGTCGAGTTCGGCGCGGCGGCACGGGGCGCGAGCAGCGTCTGCTGGCAGGAGCTACGCCAGACGATCTCCGGATTCGGCGCGTCGTCCGCCTGGACGGCGCCCGATCTCGCCGACGAGCTCGCCGACGAGCTCTTTTCGCCGGAGCGCATCGGGCTCTCGCTCTTGCGCGTGCGCATCGCCCCGAACGGCATGACGAGCGAAGTCGCGACCGCGCGCAAAGCACAGGAGCGCGGGGCCAAGGTGTGGGCCGCACCCTGGTCGCCGCCCGGCGCGTGGAAGACGAGCGGCACCGACGCTCACGGCGGGGCGCTCTTTCCCGAAAGCTACGGCGACTGGGCGGCGCGGCTCGCGGCATTCGTGCGCGCCCGCGAGGACGAAGGGCTTCGCCTGTACGCCCTGTCGGTGCAAAACGAGCCGGACTTCGTCGCCGCGTGGGAGACGTGCGAGTGGGAGCCCGCCGAGCTCGCCACGTTCATCGGTGCGCACCTCGTCCCGGCGCTCGAGGAGCAGGGCGTGAGCCCACGGCTGCTCGCCCCGGAAAGCGCCAACTGGAGCTCCATCGGGCGCTACGGCGAAGCGCTCCTCGCCGATCCGCTCGCAGGCGCAGCCGTCGACATCGTCGCGACCCACGGCTACGGCGCCGCACGCCCCTACGCGTATCGCTCCCCACGCCAGCGCGGCAAAGAGCTGTGGATGACGGAGTGGAGCGATCCGACGCCCGGGGGACCCGACGCGGGCATGAGCTCGGGGCTCGTCGTGGCGCGCGCCATTCACGAAAACCTCACCGTCGCCGAAACGAACGCCTGGCACTACTGGTGGATCACCGAGCGCGACGATACGCCGCCCGGCCGCGACGGCCTCATGAGTCAGGGTGAGATCACGCGCCGCGGCTACGTGATGGGTCAATTCAGCCGCTTCATTCGGCCCGGCTCGACGCGCATCCGGCTCACCATCGAAAGCCCGCAGCCCGGCGTGCTCGCGAGCGCGTACCTGGGCGAAACGGGCGCCGAGCTCGTGCTCGTGCTCGTGAACGAAAACAGCACGAGCGTGACGCAAGCGTTCGACTTCACGGGCGCCGAGGTCGGCGACCTCACGCCGTATCTCACGAACGACGAGGTGGCGCTCGAAGCAGGACCCGCCCTCACCGGCGGCACCGAGGTCACCCTCGAGCTCGCGCCTCTCAGCGTGACGACGTTCACGGCACCGGTCGTCATCGACGGCGACGCGCCCGTCAGCGAAGCGTGCTCGTCCGTGGAGCCGCTTTTGGAAAGCGACGCGACGGGGTGCGCGTGTCGTGTCGTGGCACCGGCGCATGCGCCGCGAGGCGCGTCTTACTGGGTCGTCCCGATCGTGATGATGGTCTCGGTCCTGGGCAGGAGGGCGTCCCGGTCCCCTTCGCGACGCACCTTGTCCGTGCCCTGATCGGTGATCTCGACGACCACCTCGAGCGCCACGCGCGCAGGCTCCGTCGTCCGGATGCCCATGTCGATGCCGGTGAGCCCGGCGACCGTGCTCGGGATCCAGCCGCTGACGAGCACGTCGTTTTCGGAGCGATTCTGCGTATCGAACGCGTGATTCACGTAGGTCGGCAGCATGCTCTCACCGTCCGCTCCGACCGGCGGCTCCGCGATGAGCGCCATGACGGTCCCGAAGTCGCGCGCCATCTCGTCGAGATCCTCGTACGTGAACGTGCCCTGGCGCCGCGAGCCTTTGCCCTCGTTCGCGCCTTCGAGCACGTAGCGCACGTCGATGCCGGACAGGTTCGGAAAGAACTCGCCGTTCTCGGCGTCGACGAGCGTCATGCCGGGGTAGTAGCGTCCGAACTCGTTCCACGGATCGATGATGAGCTCGACGACGCGGTCTTGATTGTCGAGATTCGTGAGCGTCCACGAAAGTTGGACGCGCACGTCGTCGAGCGTGATCCACGGCTGCCGGCCGTAGGGATCCATCGGCGTTTCGTTGAGCGACGCCATCACGTCGGCGCTCGGTGCGATGATGGGAAAGCCGACGCCCCGCTTCACCTCGTAAAGCGTCATCTCGTCGTCCTCGTAGATGGGCGGGACGTTTTCATCCATCGCCACCTGGACGGGATCGAGGATGCGCGTGTGCTCGTCTTGACCGCACGCGGAAGAAGCGAGCGCGCAGGCGGCAAACAGGCCGAAGGCGTAGGGGCGCGACCCCGGAACGGGGCCGGGAAACCCCGGAAGCGAGCCCTTCGGCTGCGTGCGATTCGGCATTTTCGCTGTCCTTTTCGCGGAATTGCCCGCCTGGGCACTCGGAAGGGATTCAGATTTCATGCCAGCCGCTCAGCTCTTCTTGAAGAGAAAGGGAAAGCTCGCGTTCGTCGCCTTGTCGGCGACAGGGAACTTCAAGCGATTGAACTGGCGGAGCATGCAGCCTTCGACGCGCGCGTTGCCGAGCGAGCTCGAGGCGATGCTCGCGCTCGCCACGGAGCCACCGGGGCTCACGCTGAACGCCACCGTGACGCCGCCCTTGGCGCTCGGATCCTTCGAGAGGGCAAGCTCGTAACAGGCCTGGAACGCGCCCTGCCGCGACAAGACCACGCGCCTGATCTGCTCCGGCGACAGACCCTGTCCGGCTTTCGCCGCGCCGCCGCCCGCGATCTTCTTCTCGCCCTCGCCGGTTCCCGCTCCCTCGCCGCCGCCCGGCCCTCCGCGACCCGTACCCCCGAGCCCGCGTGCGCCCGGTCCGCCGCTGCCGCTCCCGAAGCCGCCGCCGCGACCCGGTCCCCAACCCGTATCGAGCGTTCCGGAGCCGAACGGTACGCCGCCCTCTTCCGTTCCGCCGCCCGCGCTGCCGCTGCCGCGAAGCCCGGTCCCGCTGCCCTGTCCGAGCACGATCGAATCCGAGCGCAAGCCGCCGAGCGCGTCCGCGACGGAGCTGATCGTGCCGAGCGTCTTCTTCACTTCGTCGCCGACCTCGGAGCTCAGCGCTTCCGCCATGCCGCCGAGCCCCGCCGCCGGATCGCCCGTTTGCTTGGTCTCCTTTTCGGGACCTTGCTTGCCGAGCTTACCCTCCGCGCCCTTGATCTTCTTGCCGCCGCCCTGAGGCTTCTTGTCCTTCGCGCCCGGATCCGGAACGCCCGAGCCCTTCTCTTTTTCACCGGCCTGCGGGGGCTCGATGATGTCTTCGGGCTTCATGTTCATCTGCGCGAGCAGGTCCGCCGCGCTCGTGAGCTCGAGCGGTTTCGGAATCCCGCGCGGCGTCGTGATGGCCCAGAGCAGCAAGAGGCCGCCGCACACCGCGATGAACGCGAAGACGAACGAGAGGATCAAACCGAGATCGATGCGCCGCGAGGTCTTGATGGGCGGCGGAGCGTCGGTGAACTGGAAAAAGACGGAGAAATTGCCGTACTGGAGGATGCCGTAGTCGCCGGCGACGATCGGAATCGGCGCGCCCGACGCCGCGAGCGCCGCGGGATCCTCGCGCCGCCCCCGCAGCACGACCTCGCCGCCGGTCGCGCCGCGCGCGTCGAGCTCCCAACCCGC
>DASUTR010000992.1:0-3855 GCA_036374535.1 Polyangiaceae bacterium | reverse complement strand
TCGCGCGGCCGTTTCGTAGTCGTCGCTCATGGCCGCACGGTGTCCGGCGAGCAGCGACGACAGCGGATCGTCGGGGGCGAGCGAACCTACGTGCGAAAGCTCGATCGAGCGCCGCCCGTCGCGCAGAAACTCGCGCATCTGGTCGACGGTGGCGGCGCCTTCCCAGCGCCCATGGACGCTTTCGTCGGCCGGGTCCACGAGGAAGAAGGTCGGCAACACCTTGGACGGGTAGCGCGCGGCCACGGCGTCGTTTTCGGGCTTTTCGACGTCGAACGAGAACCACACGATTTCCGAGCGAGGAAGCGCCGGATCGTCGAGCACGAAGGCTCGCATCGCAAGGCAGGTGTGGCACCAGACGGCCGACGCATCCACGAACAGCGGCACCTTGCGAGCGCGTGAGGCGGCGAGCGCGCCCGCGTAGTCGTTCTCGAACCAACCCGCCGCGGGCGCCGGAATGGGAGCCGCGGAAAGCGCGACCTTGCGAGGCGTCGGCCCCGGCTCGGAGCGCGGCGTCTCGCGCGAGCAGGCACCCAGCGCGCCGAGCGCGAGGAAGATCCAGGTGATTCGGCGAGGGCGCAACGGAAAGACGCTCCTCAAAGGCTCTACCACGGTGCTAAAACCCGAGCTCATGCGCTTCCTCCGAAAAGCCGTCGTCGCGTCGAGCGCCGGGCTATCCGCTCTGTGGGCGGCTCCGGCGTTCGGGCAGCAGCCGGGCACGGACCTCTCGAGCGGTGGGCTCGCGCCGCCGCCTGCCGTGGAGAGTCAGACGGCAGCCGAAAAGCCCCAGCCCGCCGCGACCGGCACGGAGCAAGATCTCTCGCGCGCGGAGCGAGAAGACTCGGGGCGCGGCCTCGAATTCGTCTGGCTCGCCGGAGAAGTGGGCGTCGGTCACTTCGGTCTCGAGGCGTTCAAGAAGGGCGATCTGGTCGTCGAGACCGACGAGAGGACGCAGACGGGGCTCGTCGCCGGCGCGGGTCTCGGCGTCCGGCTCATCTACTTCACGCTCGGCGCGCGCTTTCGCTACGCGCCCTTGCCGGACTGGGCGCTCTGGACGCTCGGAGCCGAGGGCGGCGTGCACGTGCCGCTCGGGGCGCTCGAGCCGTACTTCACGCTCGGTGTCGGCTACGTGAGCATCGCCTCGAAGGAGGGCGAGCTCACCATGAATGGAATCGACACGCGGCTCGGCGCGGGGGTCGACTACTACTTTACCAACATGTTCTCGGTCGGCGCGAATCTCACGGGCGACCTGATGTTCCTCTCGCGCGGAGAGGTCGCGGATGCACCGAGCGGCTCGGTGTACGCCGAGGACGGCTCGGGCATCGGCGGCGGCCTGACGCTCACGGCCGTCATGGGGCTTCACTTTTGACGAGGCGCGAGCGCGCGCTCGCGCGGGTGTAGCCGATGTCCGTCGTTTTGGTGTCGGCCCTACCTCTCGTCCTCGCGTTTCTGGTCTTCCGTCGCGTCGAAAGCCGGGAAGGCGGCGCCGCGCGCTCGCTCGCGGCGGTGCTCGTCGTTCTCGGGGCGATCGCGGGGGCCGCGGCCATGACCATCGAACGGTTCGTGCTCGCCTGGACAGATCTCAGCTTCGACGCCGCGCGCGTCGGCGCGTCGGGCGCGCTCCTCGCCGTGTTCCTGCTCGCGGCGCCGCTCGAAGAGGCCCTCAAGGTGCTCGTGGTCTTCAGCGCCTACCGAAGGGGTGTCCGGAGCCCGCGTCACGGGCTCGTTTACGCGGTCGCCGCGGCGGCGGGGTTCGCGGTCGTCGAGATCGCCTGGCCGGTGTCGGGGGCGCGCACCGGGACGGACATCGCTCGGCTCGTGCTCTCGGTTCCAGCGCATCTCTTTTTCGCCGGCGTTTGGGGGTATGCGCTCGGTATTCCGCGCGGCCACGACAACTGGTTTCGCGCGGCGTGGCTCGTCGCGATGTTGCTCCACGGGCTCTACGACCACATCGTGTTCGGCCGCGGTCCCGGGCTCCTCGTCGCGACGATCCCGATGCTGCTCTTCATGGCGGTGCTGAGCTTCATGGCGCTGCGCGGCGTGGCGCCTCGGCTGCCGCGGCCCCTCACTCGCGTGGCGCCGCCCTCGATCGAGACGGTGCGCGAGCGTCTCGCGCATCGCGAGCGCCGCCTGGCGTTGCGCTGGGTCATCGTCGGCGCGTTCGTGACGCAAGGGCTCATCGTCGTCACGGTCGCGACGGCCGTCGTCGCGGGAAATCGCTTCGGCATGGACTTCGCGCTCGCGGACGAAGCGGACGTGCGCGCCGCGGGGCCCCTCGTCTTGCTCGGCGTGGCGGTGCTGTCGGCGTTCCCCGCGGCGGGCTACCTGGTGGCACGGGCGAGCTCGGCGGGCGGCCTGCTCGAGCCGGCGCTCGCCGCAGCGCTGACGGTGGGGCTGCTCGTCGCGGTGTTCTGGCTCGCGGCGCCGATCGGCGTGCTCCTCGCGCTCGCGGTCGCGCCCATCGCGCTCGCGCTCGCGTGCGGCGGCGCCTGGATCGGTCAGGAGCGCTGACGGCGGACGCGCAGAGTGGTCTCGAGCACGCGGCCCACGATACGGGCCGGATCGCGCACCGCGTGGAAATGCGACACGCGCTCGGCCGCGGGCGGGTAGACGACGCGGACGGGGATTTCGACGATACGCCAGCCGAGGCGCGCGGCGCGGAGGAGCATCTCCGCCTCGAAGGCGTAGCCGTCGGAGCGCGCGCCGAGCTCGAGCGTCTCCGGCACGGGGTAGCGGCGGAGGCCGCACTGGGAATCGTGAATGCCGACGCCGCCGAACCACGACAAGAACACGTTCGAAAACGCGTTCGAGAAGCGATTCAGCTTGGGGGCGCCGTCTCGCTCGAGATTGCGCACGCCGAGCACGAGCGCTTCGCGCGGTGCGTCGGCCCCGGCGATTCGGGCGGCTTCTTCCGGCGGGTGCTGGCCGTCGGCGTCGACGCTCACGACCGCCCCGAAGCCGGCGTCGAGCGCGAAGCCGAACCCGGTGCGGAGCGCCGCGCCTTTGCCGAGGTTCCTCGGATGGCGGAAGACGACGGCGCCGGCCCGTTCGGCCTCTCGTGCGGTTCCGTCGGTCGAGCCGTCGTCGATGACCGCGACGCGGGGACCCACGGTCTGCGGGAGTTCGCTGAAGAGCCCGCTCACGACCGCCGCGACGGTGCGTTCGGCCTGGTACGCGGGCACGACGGCGAGGACGTTCACGCCGCCCAGCATACTCCGCCGGGACGCCGGGTCGCTGCCGTGGCAGCATCGTTCGGCTCGCCGGCCATGGAACCCTTCGATCCTCTTCTCGTCGCCGAGCTCGCGGTGCGCGCGAAGGCACAGCTTCGGGCGCGTATGCGGGCGCTGCGCTCGGCGCATCCCGGAAAGGCCCGCCTCGAACGCAGCCTGCGCGTGGTCGAACGCGTGCTCGCGCTCCCGGAGTTCCAGGCCGCGCGAAGCGTCGCGCTCTTCGCGTCGCTCGCGAGCAGCGGCGAGGTCGAGCTCGCTTCACTCGACGAGGCGGCGCGGGCCCTGGGAAAACGCGTCTATTATCCGACGATCGTGCGCTTCGGCGAGCGCGACCACACGGCGCTCGCCGAAGCGCGCGAAGCTTCCGAGCTCGCGGTTCGCGGCCGCCGCTTCGCCGAGCCTCCCGACGGCGCGCCGCGCGCCGAGCGCGGCGACGTGGATCTCGTCGTCGTTCCTGCGCTCGCCGTTTCGGCGAGTGGGCATCGATTGGGATACGGCGGCGGCTTCTACGACGCCATGCTGCCCGATTTCTGCCCCCCGGCCGTCGCCGTGGTCGTGGCGTTCGATTTTCAGCTCGTCGCCGAGCTTCCGACGGAGCCGCACGACGTGCCGTGCGCCCTCGTCGTCA
>DASUTR010000991.1:0-8876 GCA_036374535.1 Polyangiaceae bacterium | reverse complement strand
TTGCCGATCGTTACGAGCACCGTGCGCGCCTCCGGACTACCCGGGTGGCGCGCGCGCAGGGTCTGGTACGAACGGAGTGCCGCGGGCGTGTTACCGGCCGCGCGCTCCGTGCGGGCCCGCGCGAGCAGTGACGCCGCGCTCGGCACGGCCGACGTTTCCTCGATGCGCGCCGGTTTGGCGAGGAGCTCGCGCGGTTCGAGCACGAGTGTTTCGCCCGCTATCACGTCAACGGTGCTCGACCGCTCGTCTCCTGCCGGCGTCCGGAGCGAGACCGTGCGCCGGCCCGCGGGGACGAAGGCTCGAAACGGCAGTGCGAGCGGCGCCGCGCGATCGACCGCAAGCTCGAGCCCCGCGGTACCCGCGCCCACCTCCAGCACGCCGAGCTCCGGTCTTGCCCAAAGCTCCCGCGCCGCGAGCAGCGCCCAGAAGCGGGCTTCTTCCCCGCGACCGACGGCGCGCGGGTCGGCGCGCGCGCCCGGTGCGAGCGCGAGCCGCGCGTGCGCCGAAACGAGCGCGGGCGTCGCGCCTTCGGGCGCCACCTCGACCTCACCCTCCAGGACGACCACGTCGAGCTCGGAGCCGGCGCGGCGTTCGACGGCGAACACGGTCCCGCGCGCTCGCACCTCGACGTTTCCGGTGGTCAGCGTGAATCGGTGTCCCGACTCGCGGCGTGTGAGCGCGGCGATCGCCGTCCCGCGTTCCACGCGGATGCGCACGTTCTCGCTCAGCAGCGACTCGACGGCGATTTCGCTATTCTCACCCAGGCACACGTCGATGCCCGGGTCGATTCCGAGACAGGCGCGGCCCTCGCCCGTGCGTAGCCGATCGCCCGTGGCGAGCGGTTCGTGGCCGACACGCGCCGCGGCGGGCGCCGTCACTTGGCCGCTCGAAAGCACGAGCTCTGCGCGCGAAAAACGAGGCGTAGCGGCGACTGCGGGTGGCAGTCCGGCTTCCACGGCCGGCTTCGAGCGCAGCGCCACGGCGCTGGCTACCGCAACTCCGAGCAACGACAGCGTCGCGGCGGCGAGCACCGCTCCGCGCCGGCGGGGCGGACGCTTGGGCTCCGCCGGCGGACGCTCGCCGGGCGCGAGCAGGTGGAGGCGTGGTCGCGTGCCGGCGCTTTCGAGCACGCGTTCGACGACGCCGGGGGAGAGCTCCCGCGTGCCTTCGCTCCTCGCGCGGAGCTCCGCGAAGAGCGCGAGCTCTCGCTCCGCGAGCGGATCGCCGGCGGCGCCAGCGACCCGTTCACGTTCCTCGTCGGCGCCCAGCGTCTCGCCGGCGGCCCAGCGCGACTGTAGCGCTTCCCAGCGAGCGTTCGCGGTCATCGAGCTCCTCCGCTGCGTCGCGACTCGCGCTCGAGCAGGCTGCGGAGCTCGCGGCGCGCGGCGACGAGCCGGTCTTTCACGGTGCCGACGGGTGTGTCCGAAAGCTCCGCGATCTCGTCGATGGTGTAACCGAGCCCGTGATGAAGCACGAACGCGTGCCGGCGTTCCGGCGACAGCCGCTCGAAGAGCGCGTCGAGCCCGAGCGGTTCGCCGTTCGCCGCCTCGCCGAAGGCCGGTCGATTCGGAGCGAGCCAGCGCTCGAGCAGGTGTCGACGCGCGCGCTCGCGGCGGCTCGCGCGCAGCGCAGTCCTCACGGTGATGCGCTCGGCCCAGCGCTCGAGGCTTGTCTCGATGCGAAAGCCGCGCGCCGACTTCAGGATGGCGAGCAGCGCCTGCTGCGCGGCGTCGTCGGCGTCGGCGTCGTTCCTGCACAGAAGTCCAGTCACCTTCCGCACTCTGCCCCCGAGGCGCGTCAGCGCCTCGCGCTGCGCCGCCGGGTCGCGCGCGGCGACGGCGGCCATCAGCTCGACGTCGTTCCGCGCTTTCGGTGTCGGGGCCAGGGCGCTCACTCCCCCCTCATATGGCGGCAGGCCCCGAAAACGGTCGGAAGAACGCGGCATCCGGGTGCTCGCAGATCTATAGCGCGTCCGTGGCGACGAACAGCCCGACCCCGCCCTGGAAGGCAGCGTGGCGCGCCTCGGCGATGAGCTCAGTGCCGGCGAGGAAGCGAACGCTTTCGGTGAAGTACGACGCCCCCGCGGTCGCGAGCAGCGAGACGTGCTCGACACCGGCGTTCGCGACCAAGCGGTAGCGCGCGCGGAGCTCGACGCGCCCGCCGGCCCGAACGGTCGTTCCGGAGTCGTCGTTCGAGGCAGCGCCCGGAGCCGCCTCGGTATCGGAACGACCGATCCACTCGACGCAGACGCCCGCCGCCGGGACGAACGCGAACGAGCCCGCGCCGAAGCGCGGGCCGGCAGAAACGCCGAGCGTCGTGCGTTCGAGCGCGAAGCTTCCGAAGTCGCTGTCGACGCGGCGTGGAAGCGTGCGCGCGACGAAGGTGTCGACTTCCACTCGCGACGCGAGCGCGGCGCCAGCAGCGAGCGTCGCGCCGAAGGTGGGCTCGGCGCCCGCGGCGAACGACGCCGCTTCCGCCGCGAGCGACCCATGGAGCGACGTGCCGCTGCTCGAGTGCGCCGACCTCTCGGGAGGTGGCTTCGCCGCCCGCGTCGGGCGCGGCGCCGCGGGCGGCGAAGCGGGCGCGGGCACGCGCGGTTCGACGACCGTCTCGAGCGGGGCGGACGCGACCTCGAGACCTTCGCGTAGCGCTCGCGTCGCAGAGAGCACGATGCTCACGACGGCTTCGACCGCGGCGGCGTCGCGCTCGCCGCGCGGAAGCTCTCGCGAGATGGCGCGGCCGCGGGCGGCGTCGATCACGACGACGCGCCACCCGGCGGGCGCGCGCGTATCGAGTAGAACGGCGAGCAACCGGCGCTCGCTTCGGGTCACGGTGTGTGCCCACGCGCGCGGCTCGCCGCGCGGGTCGTTTTCGAGGAGCACTAGCTGCTGCGCGTCGAGCTCCGCGCGAAGCAGTCGCACGAACGTCGCTCGGGCGTCGGCGTCGAACGGACCCGAGACGCCCACGACCACTTCGCGCCGGAGCTCGAACACCGGCGAAACCCCGCCGGCGTCGGTCGACGGACGTTCGGGGTCCGCGTGCGCGATGGTGCTCCACGCGAACGCCACGAGTGACAGGGTGCAGGCGGCGCGCATGGCATTACCTCGCTAGTGGAACCTCCGGGAGCATGAGTCCTTTCTACTCGAATGCGATCGCTCCCATCACGGATCTTCTCGTGCGGCAGTACGACGGCGACGAACGCCGACGGGTCGGCGCGTGCCACTGCCGCGCCATGGCGCCCCGCGGCAGAGGCCGACGACCTCAGCGGCTGACGAAGTACAGGAGATCGCCGCGGAGCACGGCGTCGAACGTCACGAAGCGCACGTCGGCGCCTTCCGCGAGCACGCCGCGGATTTCGAGATCGAGCCGCATCCGATCGTCGTCGTAGGCGTTGAAGCCGAGACCGAGTTGCGTGACGAGCGGCGTCTGCGACGAGCTGTGCGTCTCGCCCTGGAACTCGAAGCTTTGCTGAATGATCGCGAGACCGAGGGCGAAGCGCGGCCGGAAACGCCAGATGTCGCTCGTGATGCCCGGTGAGATCACCCAGGCCCCGAGGTGCTGGCCGATGGTACCTCCCGAGCCGTAGGGGCCGTCCGGAATGCGGGATTGCCCGCTCGCGAGCGTGGCGTAGCCGACCGACAGGAACGGGTCGACGAAGTAGCTCGATCGGTAGCCGACCGCGAACTCCCCGTACACGCCCGTGCGCCGGAACGATTGGAGGTACTCGGGGTTCGCCGCTTCGCCTCCGACGACGGTCGGGCCGAACGCGGCCGAAAGCTCGAGCGACGAAACGGACGGTTGGGGCGCGAGCTCCTTCTTCGGTGCGGGCGCGGTCTCGTCGCCGGGCTCGGCAGCGGAGACCGGCGACACGCGGGCCGACACTGCCGCGAGGGTTCCGAACGCAAGGTTTCGTGCGCGGTTCATTCGGCGGTTCCCCGAATCGGCGGCGGCGTTCCGAGCGTCTGGTAGTGGTGGAAGACGAGCGCCGCACGCGCGGTGATGATCCCGTCGGGGTGCGCTTGCGTCAGGAACGCGTCGATGAAGTCCGACTGGTTGATGGTCCAGTAAATGGTGCCGGCGCCCGCGGCGCGGACCTTTTTCACGTTCTCGACCTGCGGACCCGCCGTCCAGGTCGGGCCCCACGCAACGCAGCCCTCGGAAATGACGAGATCGGGGTCGTACTCGAGCAGGCAGCGCGGGATCTCGAGGCCCTCTTCGGCGAGCTTCTTCTTCGCGTCGTGCCAGGCTTCGAGCACCTCGTCGGTGGTGATGGCGATGAGCGCGCCGAACTGCCTGTCGTCGGTCGGGTCGTCGTTCTCGTTGCGCTCGCGCAACGAGGTCATGAGGCGTGAGGCGAGGCGGGCGGTCGGGAGCACGGCGCCCGCGACTTTCATGTCGAGGTAGACGCCCTCCATCTCGGTCTCGTTCACCATCATGTCGAGGGTCTCCTCGACCGTGGGGATGAGCTCGCCGTAGCGGAGCTCGCACGCGGCCGTGAGCTCGGCGAGCGAGAGTTCGGCGAGCTGCCCGTTGCAGAAGACACCGCGCACGAGCGTGCGCGAGAGACCGGGGTCGTGGAAGAGCACCGGGATGTTGTCGCGCGTGATGCGCACGTCGAGCTCGGCGGCGTTCGAGCCGATGCGCTCGGCGAGCCGGATCGATTCGAGGCTGTTCGGCGCCGTCCCGCAGTGGTCGGTGTTCTCGCAGGCTCCGTGGTGCGCGACCGTGAAGAAGCGCCCGCGCCACGGCTTGAGCTCGCGCGAAAAGGTGAAATCGAGCGGGTTACGCGGGAACTCGTTGCCCTCGCCGTAGTGGCCCTTGAGCGTCAGGGCCGGCAGGGTCGGAGGAGCCTCTTCGGTGCCACACAGGTACGTGACGAGCGCGGCGTCCTCGACGAACACGCGCACGAGGCCCGCTTCCGTGCGCGTCGGGTATTGCCAGTATCCTTCGACGACGACGCGCCCGTCGGGCAGGCACGCGCTCTCGAGCACGGCGAAGCCCGCGTTCTTGTCGGTCAGCACCGAGACGGTCCCCGGACTCGTGCGGACGGCGACCGTTTCGCCGAAGATGCGCTGCCCGTTACCGACGCCGAACATGCCCTCGAACCGCATCAGCCGATCGCGCGCGACCGGCGTTCCCGTGCGCACCAGGCCGCCGTCGGGAAAGGCAGGAATCGTGACTTCCGAGGCCGACTCGCAGTCGACGAGCGACAGCGATGCGACGAACACCCAGGCGAAGCTCTTAGAATTCATAGCCGGCCACGATCCTCGGGTAGGTGAAGAGCCCGGGTGAGTCGGGAAAGAGCAGCCACAGCGCGTAGTAGGCGCGCGTCGTCATGGCGCCGAGCCCGAAGTACCAGACGCCGTTCGAGCTCGTCGTGTTCTCGACGTACAGCATCTCGCTGTGTCCGACGAAGGCATTCGAGTTGTCGAGTCCGCCCCACACGTCTCCGACGCGCACGCGCTCGGGTCCCATGAGCAAGAGCGATGCGCGGAGTGACAGCGCGATCGAGCCGAAGTCGTAGCCGAGCGTGAGCTCCGGGCGATACTCGGGGGAGAGCATGGTCGCGTCGAAGCCGAACTCGGCGAGCTGGCCGATGTAAATGCCGACGCTCATGTCGGTGCCGAGCGTCCAATCGCCGATACGCCCCGCATAGCCCGCGCCGAGCAAGAACTCCGTCGTGACGAAAAACGAGTTGAAGTGACCCTTGACGGCCCACCCGCTCCCGAGCCCGTAGCGCGCGTCGAGCGTGAGCTGGGGGACGCGCACGTTGAAGCCGTACATGACCGCCGGATCGATGGCGTCGTAGAACGCACCGACCGCGAAGCGGAACGCGCCGAGCTCCGTCTGGGACGGGTAGAAGATGAAGCCCTTCCCGTTCGCTTGCCGGCGCACGGGCGTCGTGGCCTCGACGGAAGTCGTGGTGTCGGCCGCCGGGGGCGCCGCCGCCGTCACCGAATAGTCGAGCGCCGCCGCCGGCTCGGCCTGCGCCAGTGCGGCGACGGTCGTCACCAGGCAGGCGGGCAGTGTGCTCGCGAAACGACGAGTCCCTCGCATCGTCGTTTCCGTCTAGCGCGCCAGGATGCCGGCTTGAATGCTGATGGTCTGAATGTCGTTGACCGAGTTGAGGAACTCGGAGGCCGGCTGAATCGAGTAGCGCGCAGCGAGCACGAGGTACGGAGCGCCGCGATCGAAGTCGAACGCCGCACCGAGCTCGCCACCGACGATGACCGATTCTTGGTTGTCGTAGAGGATGATGTCGGCGGCGCTCGACTGGAACGTCGACCAACCGAACCCGAGGTTCGCACCGGCGTACGGGAGCACGGTGCCGTCCGCGAGGAAGTAGTAGTCGCCGCGCGCGCGCAGCGCGCCGAGCTGCACGCTGTTGTACGCCGTTGCCGTCACGGCGCCGTTCGTGATCGGGTACGTCGTGCGCGGCTGGCTATCGACGAACGTCTGCCAGTCGACGCCGGCGCCGATCGTGATCTGCGGGTGCAGCCAGTACTTGAAGTCGATCTCGAAGCCGAGCCCGCTCACGTTGCTCGTGAAGTCGTGCACGCTGCCGACGGGGATGCCGAGCTGCCAGAGAAACCCGACGTTGAATTCGCCGACGCGCGAACGCGGACCCTCGGGCGGAGGGGGCGGGAGCATCGGCGGCGGGGGCTCGTAGACGGGCCCGGGTGGCGGGGGCGCCATGGGCGACGCTTCGAGCGGCGGGGGCGGTCCCGCGGGCTGCACCGGCGGCGGCGGAGTTCCGGGAGGAGGTGGAGGCGGTGTCGGCTGGGGCGGCGCCGGCTGGGCCGCAGGCGCCGGTTGGGCCGCAGGCGCCGGTTGGGCCGCGGGCGCGGGCGCCGGTTGGGCTGCTGGCGCCGGTTGAGCTGCTGGCGCGGGCTTCGCCGGAGCAGGCTTGGGCGCGGGTGCCGGAGCGGGAGCTTGGGCCGCGGCGGTGCCGGCGATCGTGAACGCAAGAGCGATGATGGACGCTCGCTGACTCGTCTTCGTCATCTGATTCTCCTCTTGCCTCAATCCGCCCGCAGGTAGGGCGACTGCTTGAATGCCTGGTCGATCCCCTGCCGGTACTCGACGGACGAGATCGACGCGCCGTAGACTCCCGAGAACCAGATCCCGGGCAAAAGGTCGCCGGGTCCGACGCTGCCTTCGCCGCCCTCACCGCCGCCGGAGCCGTCCTGCGCAGCTTGGAGATCGACGATCACGGTGCCGAGCATGCTCGACTTCCACGCGCTGTAGTCGCAGCCGTAATACGGGTAGTAACCCCAACCGGGATAGCCCCAGTAGTACGGATCCCACCAGTAGTAACACCAGTACGTCGTGGTGATCTTGTCGGCGTACATCATCTGTACGCCGAGCTCGGCCTCGTCCTTGGCCACGGCCTCGTAACCGCGGGCTTCGAGGTTCTTGCGCGTCTCTTCGAGCAGCGGCTCGGCCGTTTCGGGATCGAGCTCTTCGGGCTCCTGATCTTCGTTGAGCGTCAGGATTTCGGGCGCCAGGTAGTACGTCCGATACGACCCGAAATCGACGCTCGGAGCGTGCTTGGTGATGACGATGGACTCGTCGACTCGCTCGGATTCGGGCGGCGGCGCCGCACAACCCACCGCGAGCCACACGACGGCGGCAACACGCGCAAACAAGGCCCGTCTCATGGGCGCTCTTTAGCCGCGTTGTGCGCTGCGCGTCAATTGGCGCCCGCCCGAATCAACGGTATTTTGCAGGGAAGGCCCATGGGCCGAATCGGCCTTAACCGTCCTGGGGCCTGGCTCGCATGGAGATGTTCTTGAGAGCGTTCGAGAGCTCGGCAACTTGGGCCTCGAGCTTTTTCAGTTCTTCCACGTCGACACGCACTTTCGGCAAGAGCGCTCGCTCCGGGTGGAGGGCCTCGTTTTGCTGCAGCACTTCCTTCTCCGCTTCGGCCATGCCGTTCATGATGACGCCGATGAACAGGTTCAAAATCACCATCGTCCCGATCAGAATGAAGCTGATGAAGTAGAGGGGAGCGAGGATGGGATACGCCGTCGGGTGCGTGCACAGTGCTTCTCGTCCGTCGTAGCCCTCGAGATGACAGCCGTAGCGCTGGGTATTGAGAGTGTTGGCCCAATCCTCCGCCGTCGAAACCTGGAACAGCGTGACGAGCGCCGTCGGTAAGTCGCCGAAGCGAAACGGATCGTTCTTCCCGAAAAGAAAGACGCCCGACACGGCGTAAATGTAGAACATCAGGAACAAGAGCAGGGATACGTAGCCCATCGAGGGGATCGCCTTGAGCAGCGCGGCGACGAGGATCTGCAGGCGGGGTACGGCATGAACCAGACGGAGCACGCGAAGAAGGCGAGCGAGCCTGAGCACCGTGACGTACTGGCCGTCGATGGGTAGGAACACGACGGCGACGATGACGAAGTCGAAGACGTTCCACGGATCCAGGAAGAAACGCCAAGGACGCGAGCCCAGGGCTCCCATCTTCATCAGGATCTCGGCGACGAAGACCGCGAGCACGAGCTGATCGAAGAAGTGCAATAGGCGACCGTGGCGAGCCACCAAACCGGCGTCCGTCTCGAGGCCGACGAGCACGGCGGCGAGCAAGATGACGCCGGTGATGAAGCGCTGGAACGGCTGCGAATGCACGATACGGGTCAGGGTTTCCGACATGGCACCCTTATGCCGCAGAGCATCGCGATTCGCGAACAATGTGAACGTGCGCGTCGCGCCGAGCCCAGGGCATTCTCGCAACGTCGCCCGCCGCTGGCCCATCGCGATTTTCGGCCCCTGGCGCCGGCACCGCCGCTGAGCCGAGTTCAGTAGCGCTGGCGCGTGGTACGCTCGCGCCGATGATGCGCTTTTCCGTACCTCCGGAAGCCGAGAGCAGC
>DASUTR010000990.1:0-9207 GCA_036374535.1 Polyangiaceae bacterium | reverse complement strand
CTCGGGTTCGGGTTCGGGTTCGGGTTCGGGTTCGGGTTCGGGTTCGACCTCTTCGGCGGCGAACACGGGCTCGACTTCGGGCACCGATTCCACGTCGTCGAGCTCGATCACCTCTTCGACGGGAGGCGGCGGAACGGAGTCGAGAGGAAAGCTCGGCAGCGGGGACGCCCCGTTCGGATCGACGACCGCAGAATCCGGGAGCTCTTCGATGATCTCTTCGTCTTCGAGCTCCTCGACTTCGTCGACGTCGAGGTCGACCGGTTCGGGACCGAGCGGCGATTCGCCACGCGCTTCGGCCTCGATGGCATCGACGAGGCTCGGCGTCGGCCCCTCGAGCGCGCGCGTCTCGAGCAGCGGCATGTCGGCGTCGAGCAGCGAGTCTACGCCGTCGTCCTCCTCGTTCTGCGCAAGCCCCGTCGAAGCGCCGAGCTGAAGCCACAGGTCGATCTGGCGCGCGCTCTTTTCGAGGTCGGCGGCGCGGCCGAACTCGCCGAGCTCGAGCGCCGACTGCGCGGCACGGCGCAGCCAGACGACCCCGTCGGCGTGCCCTCCGCGTTCCCACCGCGCATTCGCGGTTTGGAGCGCCCAGGCCACGTCGTCGTCGTCGTCGTCGAGCGCCTTCGGGAAGGCAGGCGGCTCCGCGCTCATGGCCGTACGGGTCTTACCACCGTGACGAGCCGGCCCTCAACCCCGCCGGGCCGGCCGAACGAGGCTAGCTGGGCCCCATGAGCACCTCGCGGTCTCGCGCTCCATTCGGCGGACCCACGAGCCCGCGCCGTTCCATCGTCTCCACGATCTTCGCGGCACGATTGTACCCGATGGTCATCTTGCGCTGGAGCCACGAGGTGGAACAGCGGCGTGTTTCGGAAACGATGCGCACCGCCTCGTCGAAGCGAGCGTCCAGCTCCTGCTCCTCGTCCGCCTCCTCGTCCTCCGGGGAGGCCGCGAGGATCGCCTCGTGGTACTCGGGCGTGCCCTGCGTTCGAAGGTAGTCGGTGAGGCGATTCACCTCTTCCTCGCTCACGAACGGGCACTGGGCGCGGTGGGTCTCGGTCGAGCCGTTGAGCTTGACGAGCATGTCACCGCGGCCGAGCAAGAGCTCTGCGCCCTGCTCGTCGAGGATGGTCTTCGAATCGACCCGCTGCGAGACGCGGAACGCGATGCGCGTCGGGAAGTTCGCCTTGATCGTGCCCGTGATGACATCGACGCTCGGGCGCTGCGTCGCGAGCACGACGTGCATACCCGCGGCGCGGGCCTTTTGCGCGAGGCGCGCGACCGCCGCTTCGACATCCTTGCCCTGCTGCATCATGAGATCCGCGAACTCGTCGACGACGATGACGATGTACGGAAGCTTACCGGGCAGCGGGCGCCCGTCGCTTCCGTCCTTGGCGGCGGGCACGGTGAGCAGCGCGCCATCGACCGTCAACGCCTCGACCGTCTCCGGCGCGGGCGCGGGGATCTCGCCCGCGTGCACGCGCTTCACCCACGCGTTGTAGGTCGTGATGTTCTTCGTTCCGGCATCGGCGAAGAGCTGGTAGCGCCGTTCCATTTCCTCGACGGCCCAGCGCAGCGCCGTCGCGGCTTGCTTCATGTCGGTGACGACCGGAAGGAGCATGTGCGGAATGCCGTCGAAGGGGGCAAGCTCCACGACTTTCGGGTCGATCATGAGGAAGCGCAGCTCTTCGGGAGAGCGCTTGAACAACAGGCTCGAGAGCATCACGTTGAGTCCGACGCTCTTGCCGGCTCCGGTCGCGCCGGCGACGATGACGTGCGGCATGGACGCGAGGTCCGCGTAGAAGGGCGCGCCCACGATGTCGCGACCGAGCACGATGGGCAGCGGGCAGCGCTCCGCGAGCTTTTCGAAACGCTGATCCTCGATGAGCTCGCGCAGGCACACGGGCTGCCGCTCGTCGTTCGGGAGCTCGAAGCCGATCAAGCTCTTGCCCGGAATCGGCGCGATGATGCGCACCTTGCGCGAGAGTCCGAGCGCGAGATCGTCGACGAGGCTCGCCACCTTGCTGACGCGCGTTCCGGCCTGGCACGACACCTCGTACATGGTGACCGTGGGTCCGGGGCGAACCTCCTCGACCTTGGCCGTCACGTCGTAGTCGGCGAGCGTCTTCTCCAGGCGGCGCGCGTTGTCGTAGATGCTCTCGCGGTCGATCTGCACGACGGCCGGAGGCGGCGGATCCAAGAGCTCCGTCGAGGGACTCGCGAATTGGCCGCGGCGCGTCTCCGGCTTCTTCTTGCTCTCGACGCGTTCGACCTCGCGTTCCGGTTTCGTGTCGACGATGCGGAGCTCGGTCTCGCCCTTGGGCTCGGCCTTCGGCGCCGCCTTGGGCTCGGTCCGCGCCTCCGGCTTCTCGTCGAGCCGCTCGTCGCGCTTGGTGACGGGCTTCTCGTCGAGCTTCTTCTCGGTTTTCTCGTCCCCTTTCCTCTCGTTCTTCGGCGCCTTCGGCTCCTTCTTTTCACCGCGCGGCCGCGCCTTCGCGTCGCTTGCGACGGGCAGAACGTCGGAAGGCGCCGGCGTCTCGGCGAGCGCGGCGACGAGCGCGGAGCTCCCGGCGGCCCCGCTCCGCAGCGCTTGCGACAGGGCGAGCGGTGGAGCCCCGGTGCGCTCGATGGGGTTCCAATCCGTGTCGTCGTCGGCGGCGAGCTCCGCGAGGATCGCTGCGTCGGGATCGACCGGCTCGATGCGCGGCTCGCGACGCTCGGCTTCCCGCTCGCTCCGGCGGAGCGCACGCGCCTGCTTCCACGCGCCCGCCACGCGTTCGCTGACCACACCGAGACGGAGCGACAGCGCTTTGGCGAGCTCGAGTGCGCGCCGGCAGGCGTCGATGAACGAGAACGAGCTGCGACCGATGAGGATGAGTCCGACGATCGAAAACCCGACGAGCAGCGAGCCGATCGTCGAGAACAGGCCACGCATGAGCTCGCCGAAAAGAAGCCCCACGTTGCCGCCGACGAGGCCATGGCCGAAGACGTGGGTGCCCGGCGCGACGACTTGCGACAGAGCGGAGAGCACGATGGCGAGCGTGAGATCGCCGGCGACGCGAAGACCGAGGTCGGCATGCGAGCGGCCACGGAACAAAGGGAGCGCGACCAGGCCGACCTCGACGGGAACCAGCCAGGCCACGACGCCGAAGCCTTGAACGAGCCAGCGCGAGAGAAACCCGCCGACCGGCCCGACCCAGCCGTCGGCCGGCTCGCCGAAATCGACGGCAGGAACGCGGTAGCTCGCGAGTGCGAGGAGTAGAAAAACGGCTCCCGCAACGAGCACGAGCGCCGCTGCCTCCCGAAACCGGCTCTGAGACCGATGACCGGTCACAGGCATTTCGGAGGTGGGAGCCGCAGGTGCCGTGCGGGGCGTAAACAGCCTTGCGCCCATTTGACTACCTATAACTACATTATCTCACCTTACGCTGCAACTTCCGCGCAGGGTTAGTCACGCGCTTGAGTAGCCGAGCACCGCCCATGTACACTCTCGCTCCCGAGACGAGGGAAATCGTGAAGACTTTGATGGGGACGACCCTCAGATTGTCGAGCTTTCGCGCGGGTTTGGCTCACGGAGCACGGACCCTAATCCTGCCATTTGCTCTACTCGTTGCGACGCCTGGATGTCGCACGACGAGCGATGACGTGAACCGGTGGGCGAGCACCGTTCAGGGCCCGAGGAAACTCATCGCCGTACTGACGCACGACAAGTACCCGATGGACCTCCGCGTCGAGGCCGCGCTCGCGCTCATACGCATGAAGCCGCGCAACGGACGGCGCGTGGGCATCGAAGGATCCGACGAGCAACCGGGCCTCATGGCATCGCTCGCGCAGATGGCTCCCGCCGAGCGCGCCGCCGTCATCGCGCGGCTCGTGCCGGCGCTCGAGGCGGAAATAAAAAAGCCGCCGCCGGTCGCGCAAGGTGGCCAGGTCGCAGCGGACCCGTCGATTCCGTACAAGGACGCCGCGTTCGCTCTGCTCAAGCACGAAGGGGGCCGGCTCATCCCCGACGAGGCGCTGCGAAAGCGGCTGCGCGACGCGCTGTCCGGTTGGATTTGCGTGAATTTCGCGCAGCGCTTCGACGATTCGACGCAGATGTATTCGGTCAAACAGATGGCGGGCGACCTCCGCTCCGAGGCCGTGCGCTGCCTGCCCGAGCAGATGGTTCCCGGCGCTCCAAAGGTCGACGCCATGGCCGATCTCGTCGCCGACCTCGGCGACGCGCCGACTCGGCTCGCCGCGAGCCAGAGGCTCGTCACCATCGGGAACGAAACCGCGTCCGAGGCGTGGATTCGTCAGAAGAGCCCTGGCGTCGAAGCCGCCAACAAAGCCGCGAAGCTCACCCCGACGGCGGACCAGTTTCGCCAGCAGCTCGAGCAGTACCAGGAAGAAGAACTGGTCCGCGTCTTCACGTCCATGAAGCGCGTCGGCGGAGCGCCCGTCGTCGACTTCCTGCTCGGCTTCGCGCAAGACGCCAAGCAATCGACCAAACGACGCGCTGCGGCGTTGGCCGCGCTGCAAGGCCACCTCGATCGCAACAACGGCAAACACGCCGACGCCGTTCTTGCGGTGGCCGCGGCTCAGGACACCCCCGATCAGGTTCGCGACATCGCCCTCGCGCGGGTCGGCGAGTTCCCGCGACCGATGGTCGTGAGCCGCCTCTACGACCTCTTCGATTCTAAGACGTGGAAAGTGCGCTGGGTCGCCGCCGAGCTCGTGCTTCGAATGAGCGACACCAGCCAATTGCCGGAATTTTTCGAGCACATCGGCAAGGCGCGCGGCATGGCCATCACCGAGCCGCTCCGATACGGGGCCCTCATCGGAGAGATGAAGGGTGCAACGAAGCCCGTGGACGCCGTTTCACCCTTCCTCGGGTCGAGCCACTCGACCCCCGCTCGTGTAACCGCGCTCGGTTACTACTACAATCGGGGGACCGCAGCCGATTTGCCCAAACTCTCCCATTTCGAGTCCGATAGAAATCGGACTCCGACCTGCGCGCAGGACGACAAGGACTGCGAATGGAAGTGCGAGGTCGACGCCAGCGGCAAACGTGAGACCAAAGACATCACGACCGTCGGCGAATTTTTCGAGTTTTGCGTGAAGCCGGCCATGGAGAAGCGCCCCGCACGATGAGCCAGGACCCGAACAAGAAGATTCCCCGAAGCTTCCAGTGTCGAGAAGCGCTCTGGACGAAGTTCGAGCAGATGGCCAAGGAGCTCGAGTGCTCCGTGGACTACCTCATCAACGACGCCATGAAGCAGTACGCGCGACAGCGCGGCTACGGCGGCGCGGCGGTCACGGGGAGTCCGTCGCTTCCACCGCCGCCGATGGCGGCGCCGGCTCACGTCCCGCCGCCTCCGCCACCCGCAGCCGCGCACCCGCCGCCGCTCGCGAGCCCGCCTCCTCAGCGTAGTCCGACGCCCCCACCCGCGCCGCCGCCGAAGCGAACGGGCGCCGCACCCCCGCCTCCGCCACCCCCGCCGCCCGGAGGTGGCGTCCGTCGAGGTCCGCCGCCGCTCGCGCCTTCGCGCAGCATGCCGCCGGCGCGCCCCGGCTCGGCCCATCCGGCCGGGCTAAACCTCACCATCCATTACCAGGGCGAAGCGTTCCCCGTCACGAAGGACCGCTTCATCATCGGCCGCGGAAAGCAGACGAGCGATCTCACCATCAAGGATCCGAACGTCTCGCGCCAACACGCGATGATCGAGTTTTCCGGCGGCCAGTACTACATCGTCGACATGGGCTCGACGAACGGCGTCGAATTCAACGGGCAGCGGGTCGCTCGCAAGGTGATCAACGAGGGCGACCACTTCAAGGTGTGCGACCACGAGCTCAGCTTCTCGTACGGCTGAGCGCGGCCGCGCTCTCGGCCGCCGCTACCAGCACCACCGCGCTCGACGTCCGAGCGGATCCCGAATTACCGGTCAGCGTCGAGGTCGTCCGCCGCGACGAGCCGCTTTACGCCGAGCCGGCGGCCACGGCCCGGAGGCGCGGGGCCGCGCAACGCGGCGCGCGACTGCCCGTGTTCGGAACGCGCGCCGGACCTGGCTGCGCGAGCGGCTACTTTCTCGTCGGACCACTCGCGTGGATCTGCGCCGAGGGCGTCGTGCCGTCCCGAGGCTTGCCCGTGGCGACGCTGAGCGCGCCTTCCCTCGCGGGGCTACCGTATCGCTACTTCTTCGTGCGAGACGACGGAAGCTTCGGGTATCGCGACCTTTCGACCGCCGAAGAGGGGGTGCCCGACGCTCAGCTCCAGCCGGGCTTCGGCGTCGCGATTACGCGGACGGGGCATCGACCGGACGGCGGCGATCCGTTCGGTCTCACGACCCACGGGCTCTGGGTTCCGCTGCGTGATCTCGGCGGACCCGTCGTCCCTCCCCCGGCGCTCGGCGTGGAGCTCGACGGGGCGGACATCGCGTGGCTCGTCGCCGACGATCCCAAGGTGTTCGTCGCGCCGGGCGGAGGGCGCCGCCGCGACTTCGCGCTCACGCGGCTCATGCGGGTGGCGGTGCTCGAGCGCCTCGCGCACGGCAAGGAGGCGTGGCTTCGCATCGGCGAGCGCGCTTTCGTGCGCGAGCGGGACACCGTGAGCCCGCGTTTCACGCCGCCGCCCGAAGGAACGCGGCCGGGCGAGCGCTGGATCGACGTGGACCTCGAGCGTCAGCTGGTGACGGCGTACCGCGGTGAAACGCCCGTGTTCGCGACGCTCGCATCGACGGGACGCGGCGCCGTCGGCAGCGAACAGGCGACGCCGCCGGGCAGCTACCGTGTCTGGGCCAAGCTTCGAGCGAGCGACATGGACAACCTCGAGAACGTCGAGGCGGGCTCGAACTACGCCATCCAATCGGTCCCGTGGGTGCTCTATTTTCACCGCGGCTACGGGCTTCACGGCGCGTTCTGGCACCACGCGTTCGGTCGCGTGCAGAGCCACGGTTGCGTGAACCTCACGCCGGCCGACGCCGAGAGGCTCTTCGGATTCACGAGCCCGCGCTTACCCGAGGGCTGGTCCGCCGTGTTCCCGACGGACTACGAGCCCGGGACGATGGTTCGCGTGCGCTGAGCGAGCGGGAGTTCGCCCCCCGCGAGAATCAGACCTTGCCCTGGAGCAAGAACGCGACGACGAACGCGAGGAGCACGAGCGACTCGATGAGCGCGAGGCCGATGATCATCGGCGTCTGGATGCGCGAGGCAGCGCCGGGGTTGCGGCTGATGCCTTCGAGGGCCGCCGCAGCCGTACGTCCCTGACCGAGGCCTCCGCCGAGAACGGCGAGACCGATCGCGAGACCCGCGCCGAGCGCGGCCATGGCCGAGCCGCCAGTCGCTGCTGCGCCGCCCTGGTCCTGGGCGAAGGCCGCCCCCGAACTGAACGTCGCCATGAGCGCGGTCGTGAGCGACAGGTACTTCTTCGACATCGTCTCGGTCTCCTTATAATCCTAGTGCTGGGGCCGGGGCTCTTTCCGCGGGCCTCGGAGGTTTCCGGTCGGGTGTCTAGTACTAGACCGGTCGATTTGGCAAGCGGGGAATTCGGGGAGTGTCGTTCGGGGACAGGCTCAGTGCGCTTCGGCCTCGTGCTCGGTCGCCATTCCGACGTAGACGCACGCAAGCAGCGTGAAGACGAGCGTCTGAACCACGACGACCAGCATGCCGAGCAGCATCAGCGGAATCGGCACGAGCAGGCCGACGAGCGAGGCGAACAGACCGAGGATCAGGTGGTCGGCGGCCATGTTGATCATGAGGCGTACGCCGAGGGTGATGGGCCGAACACAGAGAGAAATGACCTCGATCGGAAACAAGACCGGAGCGAGCCACCAGGCGGGACCGGCCAGGTGCTTCACGTAAGCCCAGCCGTTCGTCATGAGCCCGTAGGCGTTGAACAAGAAGAACACCACGAGACCGCAACCGAGCGTGATGCTGAGGTGGCTCGTGGCGACCGGCATGCCCGGGATGAGCGCGAGCACGTTCGCGAAGAACACGAACACGGCCGACGTGCCGATGAGCGGAAAGTAGCGTTTGGCGCGATCGGCATCCATCACGCTCTTCGCGAGGTCGTAGAAGTATCCGAGAAACGCCTCGGCGAAAGTTCCGAGGGTGAGGCTCGCGTCCGGGACGAGCGCGCGCTCGTCGTCGCGAAAGCGCGCCTTCACGCCGAGCGCGAACAGCAGCACGATACACACGACGAAGAGCGACGCCGCGAGCGGCTCGAAGCTCGCCCACGTCGGATCGTGGGCGCCGATGACGCTCTGGCCGAGCAGCGACGTGTTGTGATCGAGCGTGTCGCGGAAGTGAGCGAGAATCAGCGTGAGAAAATTGGCGTGCTCCGGCATGATCAAACTTTCTGACGAGAGGGAACGCCGCGGCCGAGTTGACCGACGACGACCCCGAGCGGCAAGGCAGCGTAACCGAGAACGAGCGGCATGACCGTCGCCCAACCGTTCTTGAGGACGATCCAAATGACGAACAAGAGCGCGGCGAACTTCAGCGCGCCGAAGATGCCCCACGGAAGCCCCGCGCCGCGCAAGAAGCCGCGCACGATGGCCGCGATCGCGTAGAGGTTCCCGAACGCGAGCGCGGCTCCGATGGCGACGCCCTGCATCGTCTTTCCGTCGAACGCAAAAGGCGAAAGCAGCGTGAGCACGACGCCCGTCACCGCGACCGCCCACAGTGAGCGGCCGAGCCCGTCGTCTCGTTCAGTTTCCGTTGCGTTCATCGCCGTATCGTCGTCTCTGTTCGCGTTCGCGACGTTCGAGGTCCTCGGCTTCTTTCGTTGCCCGGCGCGCCGCTCTGTAGAGCGCTCGGGCCGCCGCTGCAACGCCATATGCAAAACCGATGAGCGTGAGCCACGGCCTCGTATCGAGCTTTCCGTCGAGCCAGTACCCGCCGAAGAAGCCGACGAGGACGCTCAGGACGACCTCGAGGCCGACCATCCCGTAGCTGCCCGCGCCTTTCCAGTCTTGCTTCACTACGTTGCTCCCTTGCAGTCTTACCAAATCGCGGTGCTATCGTTCCGGGCGGCATGCGACGAGCGCCCCTTTTGGCCCTCCTGCTCCTCGGAGCAGCGCGAGCAAGCGCACAGCCGGCGCCGGCACCAAAACCGCCGCCGGGGCCTCCCGCGGCGCCGGCACCTGCGCCGGCTGCCAATCCGGCCGCCCCGGCGCCGTCATCGAACCCCGACACGGTGGTGACTCCGGACGGCCCCGCCCCGACCCCCGCACC
>DASUTR010000989.1:0-11661 GCA_036374535.1 Polyangiaceae bacterium | reverse complement strand
ACGGCGACCCACGACGTGCCGCCCGCCCCCGAAACGTCGACGTGACGGATCCCCACGGCGCGGACCCGCTGAGCGACGCTCGGCGAGAGCCCGCATCCCGTCTCTTTCACCACGACGGGCACGCCGAGCTCGGTCGAGAGTCGTTCGAGCGCGGCGACCCCGCCGCGAAAATCGCGATCGCCCTCGCTCTGCACGAGCTCCATCGCGGGGTTCAGGTGGACGCACAGCGCGTCCGCGCCGACGCGCGCCACGAGGTCACCGACCTCGGCCGTAGTCATGGCCGCCGCCTGGACGATGCCGATGTTTCCGAGCACGAGAGCATTCGGCGCGACGTCGCGCACGGCGTAGGTCGCGAGCGCCGCCGGGTCGCGGTGCATGGCGCGCTGGCTGCCGAGGCCGAACGCATAGCCGCGTTCCTCGGCGATCGATGCAAGCTCGCGGTTGATGCGCCGCGCCCGGTCCGTGCCGCCCGTCATGGCCGCGATGAGGATGGGAGCTGCCAGCCGTTTTCCGAGCACCGTCACGGACGGATCGATCGACTCGGTGTCGAGGTCCGGCAGCGCGTCGTGCACGAGCCCCACGCATTCGAAGAGCGTCGACGTTCGGCGGAAGCCGACGTTCCCCGTGGTCGCGAGGTCGAGGTGGTTCTGCTTGCGCGTCCCGATGTCGACCATGGTCGTGGCTTCCGACGCCGATGATACCGGTGCTAGGCTCCGGCCGAAATGCCTTCCGGTTCGAAGATTTCGGGACGGATCCGCCCGGGCGCGGGTCGCCGGAAGGAGGTCGACGCGTTCCTCTCGGTCCTTCGCACCGTGCAAGCACGGGAGGAACGCCGTCTCAAGGTGCTGCTCGCCGACAGAAAGGCGCGCGTGCGCGTGCACGGCCCCGCCGTCGGGGCGATGGTTTCGGCCGTCGCCGAGCTCACGTTGCGCAAGGGCAAGCGGCTCCGGCCGGCGCTCGTCGCGGTCGGCCAGCGCGCGACGAACGCACGCGCCGAGCTCGGTCTGGCGGTCGAGGTGGGGGCGGCGCTCGAGCTTTTGCACACGTACCTTCTGATCCACGACGACTGGATGGACGACGACGCCGTGCGGCGCGGCGGTCCGACCGTCCATGTCCTGCTCGCGCGGCGGTTTCGCGACGAGCGCCTGGGCAATGCCTCGGCGATTCTCGCGGGCGACTACGCGCTTTCGCTCGCGACGGAGGCGCTCACGGCGCTGCGCGTTCCCGACGGCCGGCTGCGCTCGCTCGTCACTTGCTTCAACGAGATGCACGAGCACGCCGTGCTCGGCCAAGTGCTCGACATTTCGGGGACCAGCACCGGCCCGGAAGCCGCGTACGCGCTGAAGACGGCGAGCTACAGCGTGCGCGGGCCGCTGCGCCTCGGCGCCCTGCTCGCCGGCGCCCGGCCTGCGACGCTCCGCGCGCTCGACCGCTACGCCGCTCCCGTCGGCATCGCGTTCCAGCTGCGCGACGATCTTTTGAGCGCGTTCGGCGATCCGCGCGACACGGGCAAGCCGCTCGGCGGCGACATTCGCTCCGGCAAGCGCACGCCGCTCGTCCTCCACGCGCTCAGCCGTGCTCGCGGGCGCGAGAAGGCCGCGCTTTCGGGGGCATTCGGCAATCCGCGGGCGAGCGAGGCCGAAGTGCGGCGAGCGCTCGACTCGATCGGACGGACGGGCGCGAAGGAGCTCGTCGAAGCGCGCATCGACACGCTCGTGGCGCGCGGTCTCGGCGCGCTCGGCCCGTCGCTCACGCGCGAGGGGCGCGAACTTCTCACGGGGGCGGCGCTGGCGCTGACGGCGCGCGAACGATGACTCACGCGCGAGCGTCCGGCAAGGTGATCCTGCTCGGCGAGCACGCCGTGGTCTACGGCGTCCCCGCGCTCGCCGTCGGGCTCGATCGCGGCGTCGAGGTCGAGGCGGTGCCCGCCGCGTCGGCGAGCATCGTGCTCGGCGAGCACACCGCTCGTGCCGGCGACGGCAGCGATACGGCGCGGGCTCTCGAAGCGCTCCTCCGCGCCCTCGATGCACGGCCGGTCGCCCTGAGCACGCGGCTCGAGCTCCCCGCCGGCTCGGGCCTCGGGGTCTCGGCCGCGCTCGGCGTCGCCGTCGCGCGTGCCGTGCTCGGCGCAACGCGCGAGTCGCCCCCCGCCGTGCGCGAGCGCGTGCTCGCGGGCGCGGCGGCGTGGGAAGGCGTTTTTCACGGGGACGCGTCCGGCATCGACGCCGCCGTCGCGGAGCGCGGAGGTTGCGTTCAGTTCAAGCGCGGCTCGGGAATCGAGGAGGTGGAGCTCGGCCGGCCGCTGCCGCTCGTCGTCGCCGTCGCCGGACCGCCGGCGAGCACGAAGCTCATGGTGAGCGAGGTAGCGCGCCTTCGCGAGCGGCGCCCCGCCGTCGTCGACAAGGCGTTCGAGGGCATCCGGGCGCTCGTGAACAACGCCCGGCTGTGTCTGGAAGCGGGCGATCTGCCGGGTCTCGGAAAACTCATGGACTTGAACCAGATGC
Source organism: Polyangiaceae bacterium (assembly GCA_036374535.1). Taxonomy (GTDB): domain Bacteria; phylum Myxococcota_A; class Polyangia; order Polyangiales; family Polyangiaceae; genus PMG-095. The sequence goes on along the minus strand of DASUTR010000989.1, from coordinate 9,157 downwards.
TGCTGGCGGGGCTCATGCTCTCGACCGAAGGCATCGAGCGAACGTGCGACATCGCGCGCAAGGCCGGCGCGCTCGGCGCGAAGCTCACGGGGGCCGGCGGCGGCGGAGCGGTCGTCGCCCTCGCGGATCTCGACCCGGAGCCGCTGCTCGCGGCGTTCCGGAGCGAGGGCGTCGAGTGTTTCTCGGCGACCGTCGGGGGAAAGGCACCATGACGGTGCGCGCCGCGTCGGCCGTCGCTTGCGCGAACATCGCGCTCGCGAAGTACTGGGGCAAGGCCGACGAGCTCGAGAATCTTCCCGCCGTTCCGAGCCTGTCGCTCACGCTCGCGGGGCTTGCGACGCGCACGCGCGTCGAGGTCGATACGGCGCTCGACGCCGACGAAATCGTGCTCGACGGAGCGCCCGCGGCGGGCCGCCCTCGAGAGCGCGTCGTTCGCATGCTCGACGAGCTCCGCGGTCTCGCGGGCGCGCGACGCTTCGCGCGCGTCGCCTCGACCAACGACTTTCCGACGGCGTCGGGCCTCGCGTCGAGCGCCTCGGGTTTCGCGGCGCTCGCGCTGTCGGGAGCCGCGGCCTTCGGCCTCGGGCTCGAACGCGGCGCCGTGAGCGCCCTTGCGCGGCGCGCTTCGGCGTCGGCTGCGCGCTCGTTGTTCGGGGGGTACGTCGCGCTCGAGGCGGGCGCGCGCTCGGCCGAACGCGTGCTTTCCGGCGACGATTTCCCGCTCTTCATGGTGGTCGCGCTCACGTCGAGTGGCCCGAAGAGCGTCGGTTCGACCGAGGGGATGCTGCGCACCGCCGCGACGAGCCCGTACTATCGCGGGTGGCTCGACGACGCGCCCCGCGTCTACCGCGCGGTGCGCGACGCCGTGCTCGCGCGCGACCTCGCCGCGCTCGGGCCCGCCGTCGAAGCGAGCGCGCTCCGCATGCACGCTTCGATGTTTGCGGCCGACCCCCCCATCGTCTACTTCACCGCGGCGACGCTCGCCGTCATGCAGGCCGTACGCGAGCTCCGCTCGCGCGGCACGCTCGCTTTCCACACCATGGACGCCGGGCCCCACGTGAAGGTGCTCACGGCGCCCGAGAACGCCGAGCTCGTCGCGGGCGCGCTCCGCGCCGTGCCCGGTGTCGAACGGGTCGTCGTCTGCTCGCCCGGCCCCGACGCGACGCTCGAGGTCGAATGAAGGCGCGCGCTCCCGGAAAAGTCGTGATTTCCGGCGCCTACTCGGTGCTGGAGGGCGCTCCGGCGATCGCCTCGGCCGTGGATCGCTTCGCCGTCGCCGACGCCGGCGCGACCGCGGCGGCGCAGACCCCCGAGGTTCGCGCAGCCTTCGGGGGCGCGCCCGCCCCGGCGTGCGACGCGTCCGCGCTCTTTCAGGGCTCGAAGAAGCTCGGCCTCGGCGCGAGCGCGGCGATCCTCGTCGCGACGCTCGCCGCGAAGGTCGTCGCCGAACGCGGTGAGCTCGGCGACGTCGAGCTCGCCGCCGAAGTGTTCGAGCGTGCGCTCGGCGCGCACCGGAGCGCCCAGGGCGGCGGAAGCGGCGTCGACGTGGCGGCTTCGTGCTTCGGCGGCACGATCGCGTTCCGGCGCGGTGGCGAGCGGCCCGAAGCGCTCGCCGTGAAGCTTCCCGCCGAGCTCGCGCTCGAGGTGTGGTGGAGCGGGCGCCCGGCGACGACGAGCGAGCTCATCGCGAAGGTGCACGCGCTGCGCGAGCGCGCCTCGAGCCGCTACGTGAAGCTCATCGAAGCTCAGGAAGCGGCGGCGTTCGAGGCGGAGCTCGCGCTCGGACGCGGCGACGCGGCCGCGTTCGTGGCGGCGCTCGAGGTCCAGCGACATGCGCTCGGGGCGCTCGGAGCCGCCGCCGGGGCCCCCATCGTCGACGCCGCGGCGCGTGCGCTCGGCGACGCGGCCGTCGCGGTGGGCGGCGTCGCGCTGCCGGCCGGAGCGGGCGGCGGCGACGTGCTCGTGTACGGCGGTCGCGGCGCGTCGCCGCCCGAGTTCGCGGCCGTGGCCGCTCGTCACGGCTACGAGCGACTCGAGCTCTCGCTCGGCGCGCGCGGCGTGCACGTATACTCCCCTCGAGATTCATGACCGACGGCTCGCGTATTCCCGGTTTCTATCGGCTTTCGATCGACGAGCGCCGCAGGCTCGCGGCCGAGCGGGCGGGCGTCGCGCCCGAGGAGCTCACCGCCGCGCTCGCCGGCGGCGGCCTCGACGTCGAGCGCGCCGACAAGCTCGTCGAGAACGTGCTCGGCACGTACAGCTTGCCCTTCGGCGTCGCGCTCAACGTGCGCGTGAACGGCGTCGATCGGCTCGCCCCCATGGCCGTCGAAGAGCCGAGCGTCGTCGCCGCGGCGTCGAACGCCGCGCGCATGGCGCGCGCCAGCGGCGGATTCGTCGCCGAGATGGTCGACTCCCTCATGACGGGGCAGGTGCAGCTCGTCGAGGTACCGCACCCGGCGCTCGCCATGCGGCGCCTGCTCGACGAAGCGCCGCGGCTGCTCGCCGCCGGCAGCGCCGCCGTGCCGAACCTCGTCGCTCGCGGCGGGGGCCCGCGGGAAATCGAGGTGCGCGACCTCGGACAAGGCTGCCTCGTCCTCCACGTGTACGTCGATTGCAAGGACGCGATGGGCGCGAACCTCGTCAACACGATCGCCGAAGCCATCGGGCCGATCGCCGCCGAGCTCGCGCACGGCGTGCTCGGCTTGCGCATTCTTTCGAACCTCACCGACCGCCGGCGCGTGCGCGTGCGCTGTCGCGTGCATGCTCGCGACCTCAAGCTCTCCGGTCGCCAGGTCGAGCGAGCCAGCGAGCCGCCGCCCAGCTCCAATCCGCCCGCCGAAGGCGCGCTCGGCTGGGTCGACGGCAAGAAGGTGGCCGAACGCATCGCGCTCGCGTCCCGCTTCGCGGAGCTCGATTCGTACCGTGCCGCGACGCACAACAAGGGCATCATGAACGGCGTGGACGCCGTCATCATCGCGAGCGGCAACGATTTTCGCGCGATCGAAGCCGGCGCTCACGCCTACGCGGCCCGCTCGGGCCGTTACGCGCCGCTCTCGACCTGGCGCGCCGACGGCGAGGATCTCGTGGGCGAGCTCGAAATGCCGCTCGCGGTGGGCTGCGTCGGCGGCACGCTGCGCGTCCACGCCGTCGCGCAAATGGCGCTCAAGCTCGCGCGTATCGAGCGCGCCGACGAGCTCGCCATGCTCGCCGCGAGCGTCGGTCTCGCGTCGAACCTCGCCGCGCTCCGCGCGCTCGCGACCGAGGGCATCCAGCGCGGCCACATGTCGCTTCACGCCCGCTCGGTCGCCGTCGCTGCTGGGGCGCAGGGCGACGAAGTCGAACGCGTCGCGAGCGCCATCTGCGCCGAGAACTCCGTCACGCTCGCCGCCGCCGAACGCGTCCTCGCCGCTTTCCGCCGCTGACGAACGGGACTCGAACCGCAACCACGCATTCCCCCGTCAGTCGGGCACCCACGCCGTACCCGGTTCGACGACGCCGGGCCAGCCGTCGACGTAGTGCGACGGTTCGCCCGGATGCGCTTCGTCGACCCAACGGACGCGCGGCGAGCCCCACGGGCGGACGTCGATGTGCACGAACGCGTTGTTCGGGTAGTAGCCGCAGCCGACGTCGCGCAGCGTTCGGCAGAAGCGGAACACGTCGTCGTTCGAGACACCCGTCACGGCGAGATCGAGCGCTCGGCCCACGCGGTGCAGGCTCGAGTGCGAGTCGGGGCGGTAGCCGCTCAGGATGACGAGCGAACGATTCGGAAATGCTTCGGCGATTTCCCCGAGCACCCACACGAGCCGCGGATCGACGAGCCGGACGCCGGGCGCCCACTCGCCCGGCGTCGTCCCGTCGCTCGGCTCGTCGGGGAGGGGGAGCGACGGACGCGGAGCCTCGGGCGGTCGCGCGAGCGAGCTCAGCCGATCGATGACGTCCGGCGCGATGGCGCCGTCGCAGTCGAAGAGCGCGAGGTGCTCACGTTCCCCGGCGTAGCGCAGGATCGTGACGGGGCGCGGCGCTCTAGAGCGCGGGCAGGGGCGGGCCCGCGCGACCGGAAGCGTGGCGGGCTCGGGCACCGGCCCGCCGTTCCACTCGAGCACGAAGCCGGTCGCTTTCGGTCCGTAGCGCCCTTCGAGGAACGCTCGCCACTCGGGAACGTGGTTTTCCCACGGCCGCACGTAGCGGCCGAGCCACGGCAGGGTTGCCGCGGGCGCGAGACGAAATCGACGGTTGCTCTCGACCCCGTGCTCGAGCCAGGCGCTTTCGGTGGCCGGCCGCGTACCGAGCAGCGGTCGGACGGGAGAGAGCGTACGGCCGCCCGCCGCCGCACCGGCCAGGGTGCAGACGAAAAGGACAGCCGCAACCCGCGCCCTTCGAGCGATCAGGAGCCGTTCGTCGGCGCTTCGAAGCCGCGCTGGAGCAGATCGAGGAAGGCTTCGTACGCTTCCTTCGCCTTCGTCTCGTCGCCCTCGAGGTAGTCGGTGACCGAGAGACCGTTCAGGACCGCGAGCACGAGCGTCGCGAACCCTTCGGCGCGGCCGCTCTTCGTCGCGCCGGCGAGCGCGTCGCGCACGACCTGGCGCGCATCGCGCTGGAGACCCGCCGCACGGCGCTTGAGCTCCGGATCGCGGCGCGCCGCGCTCCAGACCTCGATGTTGAGGCCGGTGCCCGTCTTGTTGTTCTGAATCGCTTCCCAGAGCGCGCGGAGCGCGTCCGTCGCCTGTTGGGGCGAGCCGTCACCGTTGCGCGTCGCTTCCTTCAAGCGATCGAGATAGCGGTGATACGTGAAGCTCTGAACCTCGTGGATCAGCGCGGCTTTGCTGGCGAAGTAGTAGTGAACGATGCTCTTCCGGAGCCCGAGTTCCTTGCCGATCTCGGCGAGGGTCGTCGCCGTGAAGCCTTTGCGCGCGAAGCACTTGGCGGCCGCCGAAAGAATCGAAGCGACGCGAGGGTTTTCCCAATCGGCGCTGCGAGCCGAGGCGCCGTTCTCCTCGGTGGGTTTGCGGGCGGTAACAGAGGTTTGTTCCGTGGTCGTCGTCGTCATCATGGTTCGTTCACTTAACCGGCCAGCCGGTGTCGGATGGGGCAATTTCACCGGGATATTTCGCCTCTCGTCCCGGGAAGCGGCGGTCTTCGCTCAGTCGGTCGGTCGAGTCAAGCTGCACGGCGCTCGGGCTACGCCTTGTCGCCCTTTTTTTGGGAACTTTTGGGCTTTTCCTCGCTCGATGGCGTTTTGGCGCGGCTTCGCCAAAACGGCATGCCCGCCTTTTCCGTCCAGCCCGGTTCGCCGAAGCGCCCCGGCTCGCGGCTCTCCGACATCGTTCCGTCGCGGTCGTCTTCCTTCGCGTCCGACTCCCGCTGGTCGCGCGTATCGGGTCCCTGCGTCACGACGAGGAGCTCGTCGGCGAGGTACTCGGGGTGCGCATCGTCTTCCGGAAGCTTCGCGCTCTTCGAGATCTCACCCGTGCCCACGCGCACGATCTGTTGCGTCGGCGGGTAAACGTCGTCCCAGCGCTCGCGCGTGGCGTGCACGCCGTCACGCAGGATGCGGTAGCGGCGCAGCTTGAAACCAGCGACGCCGCGTTGCGCGAGCAAGCGCTCGCCCGACGGGAGCGTCTTGTCGGGCCGTTCGATCTCCTCGTAAGGCAGGGCCTCCATCACGCGACGGATGAGCGTGACGGTGCGCGTCCTGCGCGGCCCCAAGATCTCGGCGCGCACGATGCCGTTCTTGACCGTCTGGTGCACGACGACCGGGAAGGGGAACGTGTTCTTCATCCGGAAGTTGATGGTCGGGTAGACCACCGTCGCGTCGAGCCCGAGCTTGATGTACGAGCTCGGCCGCGTGTGGGGGTAACGCTCCACGATCTCGAGCCCCGCGAAGAACGCCGCGCCGTGGAGCGTGCCCGAGATCTGGCACGTTCCGCCGCCGATGCCGTCGACGAGCTCGCCCTCGGCGATGACGGTCGCGACCTTGTACCCGTTCGCTTCGTCGCGCGGGCCGACCACCTCGTTGAAGTCGAACGTCTCGCCGGGCAAGAGCACGTGGCCGTCGAGCTTCGACGCGGCGACGCGCAGGTTGAAGCTCCGGGCGGCGACCTTCTCGGAGCGGTCGTAGCGCGTCTCGAACCACCCGAGCACCTCGTCGAACGCGACGCCCGCGAGCTCGCGCGCCGTGCGTTTGGCGCGGCGCTCCACGAACACTACCTTCGCGCCGCCCGCCCCCGCTTGGAGCGCGCGCTCGATCGCGTAGAGCGTCGCGTCGACGTCGAGAAACCGGCCGTTCACTTCGGGCGCGAGCGCGCGGCGGTCGAGATCGAGCCGCGCGTCGGCGGGAGCGCGATCGAGCTCGTCCTTCAACGCGCCGAGCTTCGGCAGCGCGAGCTCGCGATTGAGCACGACCGGCACGGGGAGCTCGAGCGCCGCCGGGCGCTTCGCCTCGAGGTACGCGCGCACGACGCCGCTCGACTGATCGCGCGCCGCGCGCACGAGCTCGGTGAGGTGCACTTTGTCGATCTCCGCGCCGAGCTCGCCCGGGTACATCTCGCGCCGCTTGCCGTCGCCGAGATCGAGCACGAAGCGCCGGGCGACGAAGCCGCGCACCCGCTCGAGGGCGAGCGCGGGCGCGCGCGCGTCGAGCGCGAGCTCGCGTCCCAGCAAATGGGTCGGGACCGGGCGCGCCGCCTGCTCGTCGGGGGTCGGCCATTTGGGCACGAGCACGAAGCCGACGAGGAGCCCCGAGAGCACCGCGAGCGCGAGCGCGCCGCCCGCCCGGCCGCCCGGAAACCTGGCAAGAGCCTCTTTCACGCGATCGAGCGAGAGCACGAGGCCCCTTCGGTAGCACGGCTCGCCGCTCGGCGTTCGAGGTCGTAGCCTTGCCGTCTCCGATGCCCGGCGCGAAGGCTGCCGCCCCAGATTTCGAGCCCAAGCTCGCGCAGCTTCCGGCGCAGCCGGGCTGCTACGTCTTTCGCGACGCGGCGGGGGAGGCGCTCTACGTCGGCAAGGCGAAGAGCCTGCGCTCGCGCGTTCGAAGCTACTTCCAGGACGCCGGGTCCGACACGCGCGCGTTCATTCCGTTCTTGCGCAAAGAGGTCGCGGATTTCGAAACGATCGTCACGGCGACGGAGAAGGAAGCCGCGATCCTCGAGAACAGTCTGATCAAGGAGCGCAAGCCCCGCTACAACGTCAAGCTCCGCGACGACAAAGAGTACCTGTCCGTCCGCCTGTCGACCGATCACGCGTGGCCGCGGCTCGAGCTCGTGCGGCGGCCGAAGCCCGACGGCGCGCGCTACTTCGGCCCGTACCACTCGGCGACGGCGGCGCGCCGCACGCTGCATCTCGTGGAACGGCACTGGAAGCTCCGCACGTGCTCGGACCGCGAGCTCGCGGGCAGGAAGCGCCCGTGCTTGAAGTACCAGATCAAGCGCTGCGACGCGCCCTGCGTGTACGAGGTGGATCGCGAGCTTTACGCGGAACAGGTCCGCTCGGTGGGACTTTTCCTCGAGGGACGCCACGACGAGCTCGGCGCCGCGCTCGAAGAGCGCATGCGCGCGGCGAGCTCGGCGCTCGAGTTCGAGCTCGCGGCGACGTACCGCGACCAGCTGCAAGCAGTGCGTCTCGTGCGCGAGGCGCAGCGCGTCGTGTCGGTCAGCGACTGCGACCAAGACGTGCTCGGCATGTACCGCCAGGGGGATCTCGTCGAGCTCGTGTTGCTCGTCGTGCGCAGCGGTCGCGTCGTCGACACGGCCACGTTCTCGAACCGCCGGGTCGAGATCCCCGACGACGAAGTCGTCGCGAGCTTTCTCCGCGAGCACTACGGCGAGGGCCGTAGCGGCGAGGCGCACATCCCCGACGAGGTCATCGTCCCGTGCCTGCCCGAGGGCGCCGAAGGCGTCGCCGAGTGGCTGAGCGAGCGTCGCGCCGGGCTGACGCCCGAGGGCCAGCGCCGCCCCGGCGCCGTGCATGTCGTGCCCGCCCAGCGCGGCGTGCGGCGCAAGCTCCTCGATCTCGCCAACGAAAACGCGCGCCATGCGTTCGAGGAGAAGCGCCGCGCCGAGACCGACATCGACGAGCGGCTCGCGCGCGTGCAGGACAAACTGCGCTTGCCGACGCTGCCGAGGCGCATCGAATGCGTGGACATCTCGCACCTCGGCGGCGAGGACACCGTGGGCGCCGTGGTGGCGCTCGAGAACGGCAAGGCCGACAAGAAGCGCTACCGCACCTACCGAGTGAAGACGACGGGCGGCGGTGACGACTACGGCGCGCTCCGTGAAGTGCTCGATCGGCGCTTTCGCCGCGGCCGCGACGCGCGCGATCCGACGCCCGACGAGCTGAACGCCGAGTCCGTGAGCACCGACGTCGCGACGGGCAGCGAGCCCACGCCGAGCGGGGAGGGGACCGACTGGCAACTCCCGGACCTCTTCGTCGTCGACGGCGGGCGGGGGCAGCTCGGCGTCGCGCTCGCCGCGGCGCACGATCTCGGTCTTCACGATCTCGCGATCGTCGGCCTCGCCAAGGAGCGCGAGAGCGTGCTCGGCGAAAAGTTCGTCGACCGCGTCTACCTACCCGGTCAGAAGAACCCCATTCCGCTCCGGCCGAACAGCCCGGAGCTCTTCCTGCTCGCGATGGCGCGCGACGAGGCTCATCGCTTTTCGAACCGCGGCCGAAAGAGCGTGGGCAAGCGTCGCCGCTTCGAGTCCGAGCTCGCGCACGTTCCCGGCATCGGCCCCAAAACCCGAAAGTCCCTGCTCACGACCCTCGGCTCCGTCGCTGCGCTCCGAACCGCAACCGACGAGCAAATCCTCGCGGTCCCCGGTGTCACGTCCCGTCACCTCGTCGCCCTCCGGTCCTGGCTCTCCTCTGCCCCTCCTCCCGTTGACTCAGCCCCGGAGCTCCCTCCCGATCCGGTTGACAACCCCGATACTTCGCCGCCAACGTAGTTTCCCCCACGCTGTCCAATTGCCAACTGGGTTGTCACCTCGGCTCGCGAAATCCGCGACTTCGCGGGAATAGCCGACAGGCACGCGGCTTGCGTTGACAGTGTCCCGCGCCAACCTCTACGCTGCCGGCGCCGTCTGAGTGCCCACGTGTGGGCTCTCCCTAAGGAGTCGTTTCAATGACACTGAAGCAAAGCTGGGTCTCGAGCGCCATGCGTACC
>DASUTR010000988.1:0-7559 GCA_036374535.1 Polyangiaceae bacterium | reverse complement strand
CCGCCGATGATTCAGGCGAAAGGCGGGCCTGGACTGTCGCTCGTCGTGCGCAGGAACGACCGACCGCTCGGTCCTAGCGACGCTCCCGCCGAGCTTCGGGCGGGAGACGAGCTCCGCTTCGTCGTCCTTCCGGCGGTACCGCGCGCCCATCTGCTGATCGCGTCGATCGATGGCGCCGGCAAAGCCAACGTGTACTTTCCTTTTCAAGGCGAGCGCAGCGGCACCGTCGAGCGGGCCGGTCCCTGGAAGGTGCCGGGCAGCGTCATCCTCGACGCGACGCCGGGCCCGGAGCGGATCTTCGCGCTGTTCTCCAACACGCCCATCGACGCTCGCGCCGTACGGAAGCGGCTTTCCGACATCGGCGCGGCGGGATGGAACGGCGTCCGAACGACCACGCGTCTCGAGCTACCGTCCGTCGAAGAGTACTCGGTACTGATCGAAAAGGCGGGCAGCGCGTCCCCGTGATCCGACCCCTCAAGGGCCCGGGCGTGCCTGCTTGAACATCAGAAAGCTTCGCTGCTCCGTGCCGGGAACGTCCAGCGTTCGAGCGTCGCGAATGGCGTTTTTGCCGGCGCGCCCGAGTTGCACGAGCGCGGGGACTACGTCGTCGGCGGCGAGCGGCCGTTCGGAAAAAATCGCGAAAACTCGCTCGGGACCGAGCGTCTCGTCGAGCACGATGCTGCCGGGTACTTCCCAGCGCCCGGGTCCGGGAAGCGGCGCGCTCCCCGTGCCTTGATACGGGAAGTACACGGTCGCTCGTCCCGCCGCATCGACGGAAGCGACGAGAACGTACGCGTGGCCTTCGGGAACGCCGGCGAGGATGAAGCGAATCTCCTCCCCCGGATGCACGACCCGATTGAAGCGATCGAGGAGCGTGACGTGCTGCTGTTTTCGCGCGTAGACGAGGAGCTCGAAGCCGCCCTTCGCCTGGAGCTCGCGCTCGCGCTCGCCGGACGTCCACGGCCGCCGCCAGACGACGAAGCAGGAGAGCGCGACGAGCGCAGCGGCGAGCAGCCCGAAGCGGATAGTCGGCGACAGGGGCCTCTTCTGCGCGAGAAAGCCGGCGATCGTGGCCACGGGTTACCGGTCCTCTGGTCCCGGCGCAGGGCAAGCGGGGCTACAGCGGCCCGGCCCCTCGTTGCAGCGGCCGGGCATCGGAGCGCAGTTCGGGTGATTTTCGAAGTAGCGTGGATAGTCCGCGATCTCGAGCGTGCAGACGGTGCAGCCCGTGTTGCAACCGAGCCATCCTTGCGGATCGGGATCGCAAGAGTCCGCGGCCGTGGGGGGCGGGCAGTTCGCGCTGCACGTGAAGTAACGACCCTCGCACGTCATGCTCGGAATGCAGTTTGGATGATTGCGGAAATAGTTCGGAAACCCGTGCACCATCTCGGCGCAGACGGTGCATCCGCCGTTGCGGCAACCCTTCCAGTTGCCCTCGGTGGGCTCGCAGAAGTACGGATTCGTCTTCGGCAGCGCCGAGGGAAAGCCGTTACCGGGGCGAAAGTCGCGGGTGATGTCCGCAATCGGCCTCGACTCCGGAGCGGGAGCAGGAGTCTCCTGCACGAAATCCAAGACTCGGGAAATCTGCCCGGCCGTCTCCGAAACGCGCGCGCTCGCGCGATACCACGTTGCTTCGCGCTGCCCGCGGAGCAGGTATTCCCCGGGTGGAAGAGCGATGTTCTGGCCGGTGCTGATGGCCGTCTCGGCCTCGGCGAGCTCCGAGTCTTTTCGGAAGATGACGACCCGATCGAACCCGCCGGGCACGTAGACGACCGGGCGAACGCCCCGGAGGTCGGAAAGAACGAGGTCGCCGTGGCCGACGAGACGATAGTCGTAGGCCGGCGTCTGATCGCCGTACAGCGTCCGCGCCGCCGCGGAGCTCGTGCGCGCGGCCGTGTGCCGGTAGAGTTCCTCGAGCGTTACGAGGTGGTTGCGATCGGCGTCCGCAGCGCCTCGCAAGCCGGAGACCAAATGGTGGGTGAAAAACGAGCCCCCGATCTCGCGGGATTCGAGCGCCACCTCGTCCGCCCTGCTCGCGCTGAGAAACGCTTCGCCGGAAAGCGCGGGCAGGCCGAGCAGCGTGACGTCGAAACCGGGGCCGGGCGTGCCGCCCTTGACGCCGATGACGGCGCCGCTCCGGCAAGCGTCGATGATCCCGAGCCGCACGCCGGCTCCGGTGTCTCGAAGACGCCCGCGGAGTTCCGAGAACGTCAGCCGCTCGCGCCCGAGCTCCAAAGCCTCTCCGTCCGAGTGTCCGGAAAAATAGAACAGAAGCACCACGCGGCTTGCTGCGTGTCGCGCCTTCGTGGCCTCCGCCGACCTTCGGATGGCGTCGAGCTCTTGCCGCACCCGAGCGAGCGAGCCCGCGAGCACGAGATGGACGTCGCTCGCCGGAACCCCCCCGACTTCGGCGAGCACCCGCGCCATCTTCCTCGCGTCGTGTTCGGCGTAGCGCAGCGGCGGTCGCTCGCCGGACCCCGTGTTGCTTCCGAGGATCAGCGCCAGGCGGTGCTCGCTCGCGCTCGGCTCGAGCTCGGCACGAACGCCATGGTCGCCGTCTCCGCCGGCCTTTTTTTGGCACGCCGCCGAGAGCAGGGCGAGCGCGAAAACGCCCGCCCATACCGTTGATTTCACGCGACCACCGTAGAGAACGGCGATCTCCTCGAGGGCCCGCCACATCGACGCTTCGGAGGTTCCGTAGCATCGGGCGAGCGTCCTCGGTAGCCGAAACGGAAGCTCGAATTTTTCTGACACGCCGGTGCGCCGTCACGCGTCTTTACAGCACACGCCGAAGTGTTCCGAGCGATCCGCGGACGCGACGGCCTCAGCCGCCCGGCACGTCGCTCGCGAGACACGCCAAAATCATGGTCCAGCCGTGTTCGTGATCGCGGCGCGCCGAGTCGTCGTCGAGGCCGCGGTGCTCGAGCGTGAGACGAGTGCCGCTCGCGATGGCCTCGAACGTCAAGGTGACGCGACTGTTTCCGCTCGCGCGGTGAGAGAGCCACGTGAACACGAGGCGCTCGTACGGGACGATCTCCAGGTACTCGCCGTGGTGCGGAAGATCCTTCTCCCCGATGCGCATGACGACGAGAAACTTGCCGCCGACGCGCGCGTCCGTCTCGGCTTTCGGTACGCTCGCGCCCTGCATGGGGCACATGAAGCGCTGGAGCGCCAGGGGGTCGAGCCATGCGCGGAAGACGCGGCGCGGGTCCGCGGGGATTTCTTTGACGAGTCTCACGCTCGGGGCAGATTCGTTCATTCTCGGGTCGGTTCCTTCGATTCGGTGGTCTTGACGTAGTCGACGAGCGCGTCGACGCGCGTGCTCCAGAAGTGGTGATGAAAGTGCAGCCACTCGTACGCGGGCTTTAGCGACGCCCAGTTGACGCTGATCCAGTGCACGCGGCCCTCCACGCGGCGCGTCACGAGTTCGGCCTGCTCGAGGACCTTGACGTGTTTCGACACGCCGTTTTGGGTCATCGAGAAGGCCTTGCCTACGTCGCTCACCTTCAGCTCTCCGGCTTCGCGCAGGAGCGCGAGGATCTTGCGCCGCGCCGGATCGCTCAGACAATGAAACACTCGATCGAGCTTGCGCTCGCTGCGAGAGCTCCGGCGCGGCGAGCTCAAAGCGCCCTCGCGTCGAACGTCACACGGGGATGTCGCGAGGGAACGGCTTTCCCTCGCCCTTCTCGGCATAGTCGCGCAGGCTGAGCAGGAACGTCGCCCATTTCATGCTGCAGTGAGCAAAGAACGGGTTCGCCTCGCGCCATGCTCGATGACCGAAGACGAGAGTAGTACGCCCCGCCTCTTCCGAGAGCTCGAACGTGACCCGGGTCCCGAGCCAGTCCGGCGTTCCGTCGTCGACACATTGCCACTCGACGCGCTTTCCCGCCTCGAGCGCCTCGACCCTCATCCCGACGACGTGCTGGTCGAAGCGGAACTCGAGCTTCTTGCCCGGAGCCGACTCGCCGCTCGTCGTGGTCGTCCACCAGCCGGAGAGACCATCGATCGTCGCGAGCGCCCTGTAGACGTCCTCGGGGCGCGCTTTCATGCCTATTTTGTGAATTATATCAGCCATCTACATCTCACTTTCGTGAGTTACACTACCATTTGGTTGTGCAACCGTTAGGTAGTCTATTGGCTCGCGACGGCGTCTTGTCAAGGGCTCGGGCTGTCGTGATTACTTTCGCTTGCGAAAGCGATCGATGGCGACGGCCACGACGATGATGGCTCCCGTGAGGATCTCCTGTACCCAATTGGGGAGGCCGACGTGCGTGCAGCCCGTCTTGATTTCGGTCATGAGCAGGGCGCCGACGGCGCTGCCCACGATGGAGCCGCGGCCGCCCGACAACGACGCGCCGCCGATGACGACCGCCGCGATCACCTCGAGCTCGAGGCCGATCGAGTCGGTGGGATCGCCGACGGTGAGCGTCGAAAACTCCATGATGCCGCTGAGTCCCGCGAGCGCGCCCGCGAGTCCGTAGACGAGCACGCGCACGCGGCCGACCGGGATGCCGCAGAGGCGCGCCGTCGCTTCGTTCGAGCCGACGGCCACGACGTGCCGCCCGAACACCGTGTACCGGAGCGCAACCGCCCCGAGCGCGACCACGACGAGCGCCACCCAGACGCCGGGAGGCACGAAACCCTGACCCGGAGGGGGCGCCGCCATGAGCGTATCGAGCCCCGCGGGCATCACGTCGATCTTCTGCTCGCCGGCGAGACCCTTGGCGGCGCCGCGGAATACGCTCATCGCGCCGAGCGTGACGATGAACGGCGTGATGCCGAGGCCTGCGACGAGCGCGCCGTTCACGAGCCCGGCGAGCGTCGGGACGATCAAGCCGACGAGCGAGGCTTCGAGCGGACCCATGCCGGCACGGAGCGCGAGCGCGATGACGACCGTCGTGAGCGCGACGAGCGAGCCGACCGAGAGATCGATGCCGCCGTGGACGATGACGAACGTCATGCCGACGGCCGCGACCGCGACCACGACCGTTTGCCGCGTCATCGTGAAGAGGTTCACCGCGCCGAGGAACGTGTCGGGGGCGAGCGCGCCGAAGACGGCATACACGAGCACGAGCGCGACGAGCGGTCCGAACCAGGGTTTCGAGAGCAGCGTTCGGAGGGTGCTCATGCGCCCGTCGCTTCGCGGAGGAGCGCGTGCTCGTCGCGTTCGGAGGTCGGGCGGGCTTCACCGAGCACGCCGCGATGCATCACGGCGATGCGATCGCAGAGCTCGAGCAACTCCGGAAGCTGGCTCGAAACGATGAGCACCGCCTTTCCCCGCGCGGCGAGCTCGGCGATGAGCCGGTGCACTTCGCCGCGGCTCCGCATGTCGATGCCGCGCGTCGGCTCGTCGAGCAGGAGCACGTCGACGTCGTGATAAAGCAGGCGCGCGAGCGCGACCTTTTGCTGGTTGCCGCCCGAGAGCTCGCCGACGCTCTGGTCGGCGTCCCGGCAGCGAATCCCCAGGCGTTCGATGAAGCTCTCGGCGGCCGAACGTTCCGCGGCGGGCGAGAGGAGTCCGCGGCGCTTGAGCGGCCGGAGCTTCGAGAGCGTCAGGTTCTCGCTCACGGAGAGCGCGACGGCGAGGCCTTCCGTCTTGCGATCCTCGCTGAGCATGCCGACGCCCTGGGCGAGGCGCGTCCGCGGCGACGCAGCTCCACCCACCGCCCGCACGCGCACCTCGCCCGAACGCACCGCGTCGAGACCGAAGATCGCGCGCAGGAGCTCGGTACGTCCGGACCCGACGAGCCCCGCGATACCGAGCACCTCGCCGCGATGAAGCGTCAGCGTCGCACGTTTCGGCAGCGGCGCACCGCCGAGCTCACTCACGACGAGGACGGGGTCGCCCGTCACGCGCGCGGCGCGCGCGGCGCGGTCGACGCGGCGCCCGGCCATCGCCCGCACGAGGTCGTCGTTCGTGACGTCGGCGACGCGCCCTTTGGCGACCGTCCTGCCGTCGCGGAGCACGGTGTACGCGTCGGCGATGCGCCGCACCTCCTCGAGGAAGTGCGAGATGTAGAGGATGGCGAGTCCGGCGCTGCGCAGATCCGCGAGCGCGCGAAAGAGCCGATCGGCGTCGTCCCCGCCGAGGCTCGACGTGGGCTCGTCGAGGATGAGCACGCGCGTGTTTTCGGTCGCGAGCGCGCGACCGATTTCGACGAGCTGTTGCTCCGCCGCCGAGAGCGAGCCCACGCGCGCGTCGAGCGGAAGCGCGCCGCGGCCGCGCGTGATCGGTTCGAGTGCCCGGAGCA
Source organism: Polyangiaceae bacterium (assembly GCA_036374535.1). Classification (GTDB taxonomy): domain Bacteria; phylum Myxococcota_A; class Polyangia; order Polyangiales; family Polyangiaceae; genus PMG-095. The sequence goes on along the minus strand of DASUTR010000988.1, from coordinate 1,308 downwards.
CACGCTCGTCGTTGCCCCGAGCATCGATCCAACCGAAGCGGTTCTTCTCCGCGCCGAGCACCACGTTCTCGGCGACGCTGAGCTCGGCGCACACCGAGAGCTCCTGATAAACGATCGCGACGCCGCGACGCCGCGCCTCGAGGGGACCGAACGGGGCGTACGGGGCGCCGTCGAGCAGCATCGTTCCCGCGTCGGGCCGTTCGGCGCCCGCGACGATGCGCATCAACGTGCTCTTGCCGGCGCCGTTCTCGCCGAGAATGGCGTGCACCGACCCCGCTTCGAGCTCGAACCCCACGTCATCGAGCGCGCGCGTCGTGCCGAACGTCTTCCCGATGCCGCGGGCCGACAGCCGCAGGGGCGCGCTTTCCATCAGCCCGGAGCAGATCACGATCCGCCCCGGGAGCAAAGAAAGTCAGGTCGAAAGGTCGGTGGGGACGACCAGCGGCCGGCGGGCGAACGAGGCGAGCTCTTTCCTGCCCGCGGCTTCCCATTCGCTCACGTTGAGGTACGTCGTCGCGCGCGACGAGCCCATCACGAGATTGGCGACGTTCAACGCCATTTGCACCATGGGCGAACGGATGAGCATGTGCACGAAGGCGTTCTCGTTGTCGCGAAACCACGCCGTCATTTCCTCGCGAAACTCCGTCGTGTGCATCTTCACGTCGAGACCATCGACCATGAGCACGCACCGCCCGGCTTCGCGCACGGCGCGCTCGCAGTCGGCCTTGACGATCGGAACGAAGCCGCCGCTCATGATGCCGCGGCGCACGTGGAGGAGGACTCCGCGCCTGAGGTCGTGGGCCTGAACCATGCCCCCCGAATCGAAGTAAAGGACGCTACCGTCCTCCATGCGGCGGGTCTTCATGCGTTGACCGTCATGGGTATCTAGCCCTTCCGACGGTCCCAGTCGATGTGGAGCGCCGACGCGACCTGGAAAGGTGGCGGAATGCGACGGGAATGCTCAAGGCCCGAGCCACTTCGAAAGGTCCGGTTTGACGAGCTCCCGAATCTCCCGCTCGTCGAGGTTCTCGCGCCGGACGAGCTTGGCTCCGGTGTCGGCGCGTGGTTGCACCGGTTTCGATCGGAGGTGGTCCACGACGGCGTGCACCGAGAGATAACCCATGCGAAACGGATCCTGGAGCACGAGGCCGTCGATCGACCCGGCGCGCACGGCCTGAACGAGCTTGTCGGAAGCGTCGAAGCCGACGAAGCGCGTCTTGCCGGTGAGCTTCGCCTTCTCGAGCGCGAGCAGCATACCGAACGTCGTGGATTCGTTCGGCGTGAAAATGCCGTTGACGCCCCCCTCGG